>NZ_JBSVXD010000136.1:0-15641 GCF_054070755.1 Pseudomonas sp. SDO5591_S426
GAGCTGCCGAAGGCTGCGATCTTTTGCTAGGCCCGATACTTGAGCAGTAATGTCAGCCCCAGCGCGGCCACTGACAACAGTGCCGCGCAAAAGAAAATCCACGAATACCCCAGGTTCAGCGCAATGGCCCCCATCAAAGGGCCGGCGATCGCCAGTGCCAGATCGAAAAACACTGCATAAGCACTCAGGCCCGCGCCACGACTGGAGTTGGGCACCTGTTTGATCGCCTCGACGCCCAGCGCCGGATACACCAGCGACAGGCCAAACCCGGTGAGGCCGGCACCGATCAAGGCGTAACCGGTCGACGGCGCGAGCCAGAGCAGCACCAGGCCAACGGTTTCAATGGTCATGCAGGCAATGGCCGAGGTAAATCCGCCAAAACGGCTGATGCTGGAAATGAACAGCAACCGCGCCAGAATGAAGCACACGCCGAACACCGTCAGGCAGTACGCCGCGCCGGTCCAGCCGCGGTTGACGTAGTACAACGTGATGAACGTCGTCAGGGTGCCATAACCGATGGAGGCCAGGCTCAGGCTCGCCCCGAATGGCGCAATGCGCCCGAACACGGCCCAGAACGGCAGGCGCTCGCCGCGCACCACCGGCACCGACGGTTTGTTACGAATCAGCAGCAACGCCGCCAGGGCCAGCACCGACAGCGCGATCCCCAAACTGGCGAAGCCCAGCTCTGCGACCATTACCACGCCCAATGGCGCACCAATGGCGATCGCACCGTAGGAGGCAATCCCGTTCCATGAAATCGAACGCGCCGTGTGCTCTGCGCCGACCTGGCCCATGCACCAACTGATGGTGCCGACCCCGATCAAGCCTTGGGCGATCCCCAGCAACAAACGGCCGGCGATCAGGATCAACAGGCTTAATAAAGGAAGGCTTTGCAGCAAGGTCGACAGCAAGGTCAGCCCGCCGCTCAACACGATCCCCAACAAGCCATAAACGATCGCGCGTTTGGTACCGATGCTGTCGGACATACGCCCGGCCATCGGTCGACTGAGCAGGGTGGCGAGGTACTGCGAGCCGATGGTCAACCCGGCGATAACAGCGCTGAACCCAAGCTGTTCATGCACATACCCCGGCAACACCGCAATCGGCAGGCCGATGCAGAGGAAGGCAATAAAGGTATAGAAAACGATAGAGACGATCTGCAGGGTGATCGCCATGGAGCTTTGCGGTGGCTGTTGCTGCGCAGACATGAGGGCTCGTTCGCGGGCGGCGGTGGGAGAACTGCATGATGGCGCGGCGTTGCGATAAAAGAAAGCAGGCTAACGATTAAAAAGATCGCAGCCTTCGGCAGCTCCTGCATCAAAGATCAGCACACCCTGTAGCTGCCGAAGGCTGCGATCTTTTGATCTTTAAAACAAAAAGCCCCGTCACAAGGACAGGGCTTTTGAGTTGCAACGGACGCTTAGAACACGACGCCTTGGCTACGCAGGTAGTCGTCATAGGTGCCGCTGAAGTCGGTCACGCCATTCGGGCTCAGCTCGATGATGCGAGTGGCCAGGGACGATACGAATTCACGGTCGTGGCTGACGAAGATCAGCGTGCCCGGGTAGTTTTCCAGCGCCAGGTTCAGCGCCTCGATGGATTCCATGTCCAAGTGGTTGGTCGGTTCGTCCATCACCAGTACGTTCGGCTTTTGCAGGATCAGCTTGCCGAACAGCATGCGGCCTTGTTCACCACCGGAAATGACCTTGACCGACTTGAGGATCTCGTCGTTGGAGAACAGCATCCGGCCCAGGGTGCCACGAATGATCTGCTCGCCCTGAGTCCACTGGCCCATCCAGTCGAACAGGGTGACGTCGTCTTCGAAGTCGTGGGCGTGGTCCTGAGCGTAGTAGCCCAGCTCCGCGCTTTCAGTCCACTTCACGGAACCGGCGTCCGGGGTCAGTTCACCCATCAGGGTACGCAGCAGGGTGGTCTTGCCGATACCATTCGGGCCGATGATCGCTACGCGCTCGCCGGCTTCGACGGTGAAGCTGAAGTTCTTGAACAGGATCTTGCCGTCGAAGCCCTTGGACATCTGCTCGATGGTCACGGCCTGGCGGTGCAGCTTCTTGGTCTGTTCGAAACGGATGAACGGGCTCACGCGGCTCGATGGCTTGACCTCGGCCAGCTGGATCTTGTCGATCTGCTTGGCGCGGGAAGTGGCCTGCTTGGCTTTCGAGGCGTTGGCCGAGAAGCGGCTGACGAACGTTTGCAGTTCGGAAATCTGGGCTTTCTTCTTGGCGTTGTCCGACAGCAGTTGCTCACGGGACTGGGTCGCCGCGGTCATGTACTCGTCGTAGTTGCCCGGGAACAGACGCAGCTCGCCGTAGTCCAGGTCAGCCATGTGGGTGCACACGCTGTTGAGGAAGTGACGGTCGTGGGAAATGATGATCATGGTGCTGTTACGCGCCTTGAGGATCGTTTCCAGCCAGCGAATGGTGTTGATGTCCAAGTGGTTGGTCGGTTCGTCGAGCAACAGCACTTCCGGATCGGAGAACAGGGCCTGGGCCAGCAGCACTCGCAGTTTCCAGCCTGGGGAAACTTCGGACATCGGGCCGAAATGCTGTTCCAGGGGAATGCCCAGGCCCAGCAGCAGTTCGCCGGCGCGGGATTCGGCGGTGTAGCCGTCCATTTCGGCGAACTCGGTTTCCAGTTCGGCCACGGCCATGCCGTCTTCTTCGCTCATTTCCGGCAGCGAATAAATGCGGTCGCGCTCGGCTTTGACCTTCCACAGCTCTTCGTGACCCATGATCACGGTGTCGATCACGGTGAATTCTTCGTAGGCGAACTGGTCCTGGCGCAATTTACCCAGACGCACGTTCGGCTCCAGCATGACCTGGCCGCCGGACGGCTCTAGGTCATCACCGAGAATCTTCATGAAGGTCGACTTGCCGCAACCGTTGGCGCCGATCAGGCCATAACGGTTGCCACCGTTGAATTTGACCGAGACGTTTTCGAAGAGCGGCTTGGCGCCGAACTGCATCGTGATGTTAGCTGTAGAGATCAAAGGTTTTTCCTGCGAAGCATTCAGAGTAGCCAGGGTGCGGCAGTACCGCGCTTGACCCGAATCAAAGTGCGCTGAAAGCGGGTTTTTCCCGTCATCAACGAAGAGGCACGTAAAGTTTGGGGGCGATTGTACTGGTCTGGCTCTTTAAACGATAGGGCAATCAGGCCACAGAGATGCTTTGGCAGCATCGGCCCATAGATTTTCACTGCAACAGGTTAACTATTGGTTACAAACTGTGACTAAAATGCCATCTTTCACCGGATGTCGACATCCGGCATGGCTCACGGACGGGCACCGGGGCCGCTGTTTCGTTTTCAGACGCTGCACAAGACCCGCAGGCCGCTGGCTGGCAGGGGGCGCAGTTTGTTCACTTCTGACGTGTGACGATTTCCGTGAAACTCATCATTGCCGCTATCTACGTTGTATCCGTCGCGTATGTTCACTTGCGCGGTCGGGTGCGCCACAAGCTGGGCCGCCAACTGAGCGATCACTCGACGTTTCTGGCGCCGATCAATTGCTTCCTTTATCTGTTCTCGAAGATCCCCAACAAGCCTTACCTCAATCCAGCGGATTTTCCCGACCTTGCGCCGTTGCAGGCCCACTGGGAAGAAATCCGCGCGGAAGGTCAAAACCTGTTGCGTGCAGGCGAGATCAAGCGCTCGAACCAATACGACGATGTCGGTTTCAACTCGTTCTTCAAAACCGGCTGGAAGCGCTTTTACCTAAAGTGGTACGGCGACAGCCATCCATCGGCGATGAAGCTTTGCCCGCGCACCACCGAACTGGTGCAGAGCATCGGCTCGATCAAGGCCGCCATGTTTGCCGAGTTGCCACCGGGCTCAAAACTGGTGCGTCACCGCGATCCGTATGCAGGCTCTTACCGTTATCACCTGGGCCTGGAAACGCCCAACGACGCCGGTTGCTACATCAATGTCGATGGCGAGAATTACCATTGGCGCGACGGTGAAGCGGTGATGTTCGACGAAACCTTCATTCATTACGCGGAAAACACCACCCAACAGAACCGCATCATTCTGTTCTGCGATGTCGAGCGTCCGATGAAGTATCGCTGGGCGGCAGCGTTCAACGGCTGGTTCAGCCGCAATGTGATGTCGGCTGCCGGCGCGCCGAACGAGGCGGGTGACAAGACCGGTGGCATCAACCGTCTGTTTGGCAAGATCTACAAGATTCGTCTGCGTGGCAAAGAGCTGAAGAAGCGTAATCGCAAGCTTTACTACCTCGAAAAGTGGGCGATTTTTGGTGGTTTGTTGGCGGTCTTCATTCTGATCTGAAAGCAGTTGAACGGCTGAAATCGTCATCGCGGGCAAGCCCGCTCCCACAGTGGGCGGAGTGAGACAGCGATTTCATTCACACAACGAAACCTGTGGGAGCGGGCTTGCCCGCGATAGGGCCGGCCCATCCAACGCATCACTTACTGGCTTTTTTCCTTGCAGCCGGTTTGGGTTTGGCCACCGTTTTGCTCGCTCCCTTACCCCCAAGACTGCGTTTCAACAACTCAGTCAAATCAATCACATCCGCTGTCTTACGGGCCTCTTCGCCGGTATCCGTCTCAACATCCTCGATCTTGCCTTCATGGGCCTTCTTGTCGACCAGGGCCATGATCTTGTCTTCAAACTCATCCCGGTAATCTTCCGGCGTCCATTCGGCGCTCATGTCCTGTACCAGCCGTTTGGCCATGTCCAGTTCACCCTTGGCCAGTTTGGCCTCGGTGACGTCCGGGCCCAACGCGAGTTCATCCAGGCTGCGCACTTCCGCCGGCCAGCGCAATTTCACCAGAACCAGCGCCGATTCCAGCGGCATCAATGCCGCGAGGTACTGGCGGGTATGCAGCACCACGCGGGCCAGGGCGACTTTTTCGGTTTTGATCAGGGTTTCGCGCAGTAACGCGTAGACCTTGCCGCCGCGTTTATCCGGCGCCAGGTAGTACGGTGTGTCGATGTTCTGCAATGGAATCTGCTTGCCGTCGACAAAGGCAAAAATATCGATGGTCTGGGTCGACATCGGATGTGCCGAGCGGATTTCCTCTTCGCTGAGCACCACGTACCGACCCTTTTCGTAGGCGACACCTTTGACGATGTGTTCCTTGGTGACTTCCTTGCCGGTGACTTTGTTAACGCGCTTGTAACCCACCGGTTCCATGCTGCGGCTGTCGAGCCAGTCGAAGTCCACCCCTTGCGAAGAGGTCGCCGAGACCAGCGCCACAGGAATATGCACCAGCCCGAAACTGATCGCGCCTTTCCAGATTGCCCGTGCCATGGTCGTGTTCTCGCGAGTGATGATCAGGTGACTCTGGGCCTCGGGCAAAAGTTTCCACGGGTTGCAGCCCGCTCGCGGCGGGAGGTCAACTTCGTGTTACATCTTGCGGGCGAGGTTTTGGTTAACAAAACCGAACCCTGGGCGTAGCGTGCTATCGAAGACCTTGTTCACGCGCATGTAGAGAGGCGTTCCATGACACGATACATTTCCGCTCTCATCCTGCTCACCATGACCTGCATTTTCGGCCCATTGGCTCAAGCGCAGGATCGTTCGCCGCGTGTGCCATTGCAGGTCGCCCAGAACCTGCCGAACAGCGGCAACAACAATCCTTACAACAGCCCGATTCGCCGGGCCAATCCCAATAGCATGCAGGGCACGCAACCCAGTGCCCCCGCCATCCGTGGCCCGAACACCGTGCCGGTGCCGCGTCCACCGACCCTCGACAACGGCGGCATCGGCAATCGCTCTCCCCAGCAGCGATCGGCGCCCACCGGCTCACCGACCTTCATCCCCAACCCACCTCCTCGAAACTAGGGCCCCCGCAGTCGCTGAACGGCAGGGCAGATGTCCATCCTCATGACAAAAGGAATCGTGCATGTTGCGTAAAACCCTTCTGGCCACTCTCTGCGCCAGCGCACTATTGACCGCCGCGCCGTCGGTGCTGGCAGCGCCCACCCAGGACATGAGAAGTGAGCAGGGCACCCTTGAGGTCACACCGATCGCCAAGGGTCTGGAGCATCCCTGGGCGCTGGCGTTTCTTCCTGACCGCAAAGGCATGCTGGTCACTGAACGACCCGGCAACCTGCGCGTGGTGACGGCTGACGGCAAACTCTCCGCGCCCATTAACGGCGTGCCCAAGGTCTGGGCCAAGGGGCAGGGCGGTTTACTGGATGTGGCGTTGTCACCGGACTTCACGCAAGACCGCACGATTTATCTGTCGTACGCCGAGGGTGGCGGGCAGGGCGACAAGGCGGGCACTGCGGTCGGCCGGGGACAGCTGTCGGAAGATTTGACGACCCTCAAGGATTTCACGGTGATTTTCCGTCAGGAGCCCAAGCTTTCGGTTGGCAACCATTTCGGCTCACGACTGGTGTTCGACCGCGATGGCTATCTGTTCATTACCCTGGGTGAAAACAACGATCGGCCGACCGCTCAGGATCTCGACAAATTGCAGGGCAAGATCGTGCGGATCTACCCGGACGGCAAGATCCCGGACGACAACCCCTTTGTCGGCCAAGCCGGTGTACGTCCGGAGATCTGGGCCTATGGCGTTCGCAACCCGCAAGGCGCGGCGCTCAACCCGTGGAACGGCACCCTGTGGGAAAACGAGCACGGCCCCCGGGGCGGTGACGAGATCAACGTGATTGAGCGCGGCAAAAACTACGGTTGGCCGCTGGCCACTCACGGCATCAACTATTCCGGTCAGGCGATCCCGGAAGCCAAGGGAAAAACCGCCGAGGGCACTGTCAACCCGCGACATTTCTGGGAAAAGTCCCCCGGTCTCAGTGGCATGGCGTTCTACGACGGTGATCGCTTCAAGGCCTGGCAGCAAAACGTTTTCATCGGTGCGTTGGTGACGCAGGAACTCATCCGCCTGCAGTTCGATGGCGACAAGGTCGTACACGAAGAGCGCTTGCTGGGCGAACTTAACAAGCGCATCCGCGATGTGCGGCAGGGGCCGGACGGGTATTTGTATGTGTTGACCGATGAAGAGGATGGCGGACTGTATAAGGTCGGCCTCAAATAATGATCACGTTGCCGGGGCAAACAGGATGACTGCCGCCCTGAGTTTGTCCCGGCCAAAACTGCACATCTTCTCGAACTCCCCGTGGCTGACCGGCACATGCTGGCAGTCCATGGGTTGGCGATGCTGGCTGTGGTCCACATCGGGATCGTGCAGATAGACAAACTCTTCGTCGCAATCGGTAACGATCACCCAGTGCGGTGATTTCGAGCGGGTCAAGCGATAGCTGCTGATCAGCACCAATGGCTGTCCGCCCTGTTCCAGCAGCCGCGGCAGATTCAACGCCCCGCCGATTTCACGCTCCACGTCGCTGGCAAGCAGCTGTGTGGTGAACTCCTCGTGCACCAGGCGCATTACGTCTTTTTTATGCTCGTTGCGCACACCGTCGAGGAACAACGGCCCGGCCATGCTCAGTTGCAGGCGCACTCCAAATCCGCGCCGCGAGGCAGCCAATGCCAAACCCTGAGGGCTACAGCCGCCGTGACCGGAGGTCATGAACACGGTCGTCGCTTCGCGCCAGATCTGCAGCTCCTCGCGACGCTCCAGCAATCGGTTCCGTTGCAGTGCGCCCATGGCCATGAGCAGGCAGGCCGGGCCGCAGGTAAATTCAGTGGTCTGCGGGTAATAAGGCACCTGGATGTTGCGTGATTCGCGGTGCTGAAGGATGCGCTTTTCCAGGCGCAACGCATCGGCATGGTCCTGGTAGTAGTCATGAATCAGCGCGAAGCGCCGGTAGCCGTTGCGCTCATACAGCGCAATCGCCGCCGGGTTGTCGATACGCACTTCCAGGCGCAAATACGCGCAATCGTGCTCCACGGCACAGGCTTCTATGCGATCGAGCAACTGCTTGCCCAATCCAGTGCCTCGGGCCTGGGCAGCGATGGCGATCGAATACAGGCGTGCCAGTGACGTACCCCGATGGAAAAGCACCACGGCGTAACCCAGCAACTGCTCATCGCGCTGGGCCACCAGCAGTTGCCCGTTGGCACGGGTGATCATCCATTGAAAGCTGCGACTGTTGAGCCGATCGGTGGTGAAGCATTGCTCCTCCAGTTGCAGCAACGCGGGTAAATCTTCCAATAACGCCAAACGAAAAAACGTATTCATATGACCGCCGTAAAAGTTGCGTAACGAAACGGGACTTTCGAAAAACTTCGTGCTTAATAGGAGAGGTCTTGTTCACCAACGGATCAATCAATATGTCAGCGGTACAAGGTCATTGGCGCGAAGTATCCGAGCAAACTTTGCCGGCGGCAATCACTTCTGCAACTTATTTAAAAGACTCTAATTTAAATGAGGAAGGCAGAACTTCCAGCCAGTTGATTATCATCGTCGAACGCAAGGAAGACTGGGCGTCCTACTTCCCCAGTGAGGACATCGTCACGGCCCAGGAATACCTGGAACAAACCCGGGACAACGAACAGGGCAAGCGTGTGCAGGTCATCAACCTGTGCCGCAGCTACAAGTACCTGGGGCACGGTTATTACTGCTCGCTGCTGGCTGAAGCCCGTGGGCACAAGGTCATTCCGTCTGTGCGTACGATCAGCGAACTGACCCGAAAGTCCTTGTACGGCCTGGCGCTGGATGACTTGGATAAAACGCTGGAAAAAGCCCTCAGTCATCATGCTTACAGTGATACTGAAGGTTTTACCCTGACGCTGTATTTCGGCAAGACCAATATCGAACCCTTACAGGATTTGGCGCGACAGTTGTTTGAAGTGTTTGCCTGCCCGATTCTCTTAGTTGAATTTAGAAGAACTAACGGCTGGCACATCGAAGGCATAAAGTCGGGTGCGCTGCATAAGTTGCGCGAAGATCAGGAAGATCAATTCGCCCATTCCCTCGACAACTTCAGTCGCAAGATCTGGCGCATGCCGCGATCCCGCCGATTGGCCCGTTACGACCTGGCCATCCTGCACGATCCTCAGGAAGCCTTGCCGCCGTCCAATGCCAAGGCGCTGGATAATTTCGTCAGGGTCGGCAGGACGCTGGGCATCGATGTCGAACTGATCGAGCGCAAGGATTACTCGCGGATTGCCGAATACGATGGCTTGCTGATCCGCGAAACCACCAGCGTCGATAACCACACCTACCGTTTCGCCAAGAAAGCCGAGAGCGAAGGGCTGGTGGTGATGGATGATCCGGCGTCGATTCTGCGCTGCACCAACAAGGTCTACCTGACCGACCTGCTCAAGAGCCATCACTTGGGCATGCCCGCCACCGAAATTCTCTACAAGGAGCGACCGGAAGATTTCGAACGGGTGGGCGAACGCCTTGGGTTTCCGCTGGTACTGAAAATCCCCGACGGTTGTTTCTCCCGGGGCGTGATCAAGGTCGAGAGCCAGCAAGCGTTGCTCGAAGCCACCGCCGAGCTGTTCGAACACTCGGTGCTGTTGCTGGCACAGGAGTTCTTCTACACGGAATACGACTGGCGCATAGGCGTACTCAATCGCAAGCCGATCTTTGCCTGCCAGTACTTCATGTCCAAAGGGCACTGGCAGATCTACAACCACAAGGCCAAGGGCCGGGACATCAACGGTGAATGTCGTACCTTGGCGGTGCACGAAGCGCCACGGGCAGTGGTGGACCTGGCGGTGAAAACGGCCAACCTGATCGGCGATGGCCTCTATGGCGTCGACCTCAAGCAGTCCGGCGACAAAGTGGTGGTGATCGAAGTCAACGACAACCCGAACATGGACGCCGGCATCGAAGACGCCTACCTGCAGGACGACTTGTATTCACTGGTGCTGGAAGAGTTCGTGCGACGACTGGAACTGAAACGTCGCGGCCAGGCCTGGTGATCGGCCGATGATCAAGAGTTTTCAATTGGCCGACGGCGCGTTGCACTCCGTTGAACGGCTGGACGCCGAGGTCATACTGTTCAGCAATCCCGATGCCGCCGAGCGGGACTTGTTGCACAGCCACTTCAAACTCGATGAGCATGCTTTGGCTTCGGCGCTGGACCCCGACGAGGTGTCGCGTATCGAGTTTCACCCCGACAACCTGTTCCTGATCTGGAAGCGCCCGGAAAACTACTCCGGCGCCGGTAGCCTGGCGTTCGAAGTGTCATCCTGCGGCCTGCTGTTCAGCCCGGACCGTTTGCTGGTGATCGCCACCGACGACGCGCCGCTCAGCGGGCTCGGCAAGCGGCAGGCGTTGAACACGCCGCTGGATGTGTTGCTCGATCTGTTGTTCAACAACATCCACCACTACCTGGGTCACCTCAAGGTGATCAAACTGGTTGCGCGCGAGTTGCAGCAAAAATTCAACGCGTCGATGCAGAACCAGCACCTGATCCAGATGTTCAACCTCAGCGAAAGCCTGATCTATTACATCAACGCCATCCACAGCAACGGCGCGGTCCTGACCCGGCTGCGTAATCATGCAGAAAAGGAACACTTCGGCGCCCATGCCATTGGCCTGATTGACGATCTGATCATCGAAAACAACCAGTGCTACAAGCAGGCCGAAATCTACTCGACGGTGTTCTCCGGGCTCATCGATGCCCGGGGCAACCTGATGAACAACAGCATGAACAACCTGCTGCGCAAACTCACGCTGATCAACGTGGTGTTCCTGCCGCTGAACCTGATCGCGAGCATTGGCGGTATGTCCGAGTTCAGCATGATGACGGAGGGGACGCCGTGGTGGGTGGCGTATCCGTTGTTTCTGACGGCGATGATGTTGGGAGCGGGGGCGATGGTAGTGGGGCTCAAGCGCTTGGCGAGATGAATCGGGTGACTGTCAGGTTGTCATCGCGAGCAAGCTCGCTCCTACAGTGGTTTTGTGCGCATCGACTGGAAATTGACCATTGACTTGCCCTCAACGCCCGGTTAATTTCCGGGTATGACTTCCACCGTATTGCGCTGCCAGCCAAGCATTATTACCGCCATTCCTCATTTGGCGGGCTAGCTCACGACTGCAGCACCCAACCCGCCCTAGAGGCGGGTTTTCATTTTCTGTCTCGGGGCTCTGATCAATGTCAGGAGACGATCATGACCAGTACGCCCGCCCAACAAGCCCTGCTTGAGCATTACGTCAAAAAAATCCTCGCGGCGCCGGTCTACGAACTGGCCATTCGTACCCCGCTGCAACCGGCACACGCATTGTCGGAAGCCCTGGGCAACCAGATCCTGCTCAAGCGCGAAGATCTGCAACCGACGTTTTCTTTCAAGATCCGTGGTGCCTACACCAAACTGGTGAACCTGAGCGCTACGCAAAGGGCTCGTGGAGTGATTACTGCGTCGGCGGGCAACCATGCTCAGGGCGTGGCACTGGCCGCGCGCGAGTTAGGCATCGATGCGACGATTGTCATGCCCGCGACCACACCGCAGTTGAAAGTGTTGGGCGTACGCAGTCGAGGCGCCGAGGCAGTGCTGCATGGCGAAAGTTTTCCATTTGCCCTGGTCTATGCGCTGGAGTTGGCCGAGTACACCGGCAAGACCTTCGTTTCGCCTTTCGACGATCCCGACGTGATCGCCGGACAGGGCACCGTCGCCATGGAAATCCTGCGTCAGCAGCAAGGGGCGCTGGACGCGATCTTTGTTCCCGTAGGGGGTGGTGGATTGATCGCGGGCATTGCGGCGTACGTCAAATACCTGCGTCCTGAAGTACGTATTATCGGCGTCGAGTCTGAGCACTCGGCCTGCCTGCAATCAGCGCTGCAGGCCAGTGAGCGAGTGGTCCTGCCCACCGTGGGCACCTTTGCCGATGGCGTGGCAGTGGCGCAGATCGGTGCTTACGGCTTTGAAGTGTGCAGGTTTTGCGTCGATGAAGTGCTGACGGTGAGCAATGATGAACTCTGCGCCTCAATCAAGAACATCTACGACGATACTCGCTCGATCACCGAACCTTCAGGTGCCCTGGCCGTCGCCGGAATCAAGAAATACGTGGCACGCACCGGAATCAAGGGACAGACCTTCGTAGCCATCGACTCCGGCGCCAACATCAATTTCGACAGTTTGCGGTATGTCGCCGAGCGCGCCGCGTTCTGCGATGCCTTGATGTAGGCGGATGCAAATGCACTATGTGAGTGCAAATTGCAGGGAAAATTCACGAGGTTCTTGCAAATTGCATGACCGGTGTTAACGCGCAGATACATAAATCCTTGATTTACCGATGAACAGCCGGGCGCAGCGCGGGGCATGTTTTATGCTGTAGCTGTTCTCAAGCTGACCGGGATTTCACATGAGCCAGCGTCGATAGTTGATTGGCAATCTCACAAAAAGGAGAGGGTCGCCATGTTTCTTTCTGCCTTGGAACTTCGCAACATCATCGAAAGCAGTTTTTTGCCTAAACGCTGTCAGTGCGAGCTGTCGCCGGACTTGAAGATGACCGTCAAGGTTTACGCTGACGGTGAGACCGATAATATCGATCTCTTGCGCACCGATATTGATGCACGGCATCTGAACAGTTGTCGGGAAATTCACGAGTTGATTGCCGGCCTGCGCACCGATCTTGCGCATCATCACGTCGAGACCGAGCACCGTCATGTGGTGGGCAAGGCACTTTAGCCCACGGATTGAAAGCCCAACGAGACGCTTCGGGCCTGGAAAAAGCCAGGCCCAGCGCCAGTTCAAGCTCAGTTCTGATAACTGCAAGCGTCAGAAAGTTTTCGATAAGCGAGTTCTGCGGGTTGGCCCGACTGCGTATCAATGTATTTCATCGTTGCCGTGATCACCTCGCAGTCCATGGTCGTGGGCTCGGTCAGGGCAATCACCTTGCCGACGTGCAATGGCATACCGTAGTGGTACGAAGGTGCAGGTTGAGCGGAGGCGTTGTCAGCCAAGGCAAAACCTGAAAACGAGGCACAGACAAGGGCTGAGGAAACGAGCAATACGCGCGTGTTCATGGGGCATTCTCCAGTGCAGGCTAAAGTCAGCTCGACGTGTTGTCGAACCTGCCGCACTGGGCATCAGAGGGCTCTGAGGGCGTGCGGTCCAGTAAGTGTTGGACTGCACGATTAAGCATTGGTTAATTCACCTGAACGCCACCTGTCGCTTTGCCACTACCGTTCGGCGGATGAATGCCTTCGCGAGGAACTTCGCACCCACCCCTGAATCCTGTGGTAGCGAGCCTGCTCGCGATGAGGCCATTAAACTCAGCGAAGATCCAACTGCTGCCGATAAGGCAAATCCGGCCCGGTCTTGCCGCAAGTCAGCGCCGCCGCCTGAACCGCAAACCGCATCATCGCTTCGATCTGCTCACGGCTCAGCTCACGCAAACCTTCAACCGAATCCAGTAGCTGCTCGGTCAACCAGGCAATCAATGCAGCCTGAAAAGTATCGCCAGCACCCACGGTATCCGCGATCTTCACCGCACTGACCGGCACCGACCACGAACCATGCGCCCGACTGAACACCGTCGCGCCTTCACCACCACGAGTCAGGAACACCAACTGACAACGGTGCTGCAACCAGCCGTCGATGACTCGCGCAGGATCCTGCTCGGGATACAACAGATTCAAATCCTCATCGCTGACTTTGATCAGGTCTGCGTGCTCGACTAGCGTGGCAATCCGCGAACGCCACAGTTCGATATTCGGCTCAGGATTGAGTCGCACGTTCGGATCGAGGCTGATCAGGCGTTTACCGCTTTCCCGGCGCACCAACGACAGCAAGGTGTCGGCAATCGGTTGCACCACCAGCGAAAACGAACCGATGTGCAAGCCGCGCACCTCAGGCCCAAGTTCCGGCAGATGTTCCGGCTTCAACTGCCGATCGGCACAGCCTTCGCCACGGAAACTGTAGTGCGGTGAGCCATTGGCGCCGACCGCGACCATCGCCAGCGTAGTGGGCGCGGCGAAATCCAGCAGATAGTCCGTGCGCACACCTTCATCCTGCAGCACTTGCAGCAAACGCCGGCCAAGGTAGTCAGTCGACAAACCGGCAAAGAGTGCCGCGTCCACACCCAATCGTCGCAAGCCAACCGCGACGTTGAACGGCGAACCGCCGGCAATCGCCTTGAAATTCACTTTTGAAGCCAGGCCGCTGGCGTCGTTTTCACTGAAAAAATCGAACAGCGCTTCGCCACACACCAGATACATAATTGTTCGCTCTCTAAAGGGTTGCGACATGCTGTTGATAGCGTTCGTAGGCCTGCTGGGAGGCCAGTACGTTTTCTGCAATCGGCAGGGTTTCACTGGCCAGATCGAGCTTCACGCAGCGCTCGCACAAATCCGCCAAGCTGTCCTCGTGCCCGTTTGCCCAGGACTTGCACCACGCCGCCTGAATCGCCGCCCCGAGGGCCGCGGCTTCGCTTTGTTCGGTGCAGATCACCGGCGTATTCATGATGTCAGCGACGATCTGCCGCCACACCGGGCTTTTCGAGCCGCCGCCGATCAGGCAGATGCTGCGGCTTTGTAAGCCATTTTGTCGCAGCAGGTCCAGCCCGTAACGCAAACCAAACGTCGTGCCCTCGACCACTGCGCGACACAGATTGGCCTGGGTCAGGTTGGTCATGGTCAGGCCCAGCACGCTGCCGGTGGCATGGGGCAGGGCGGGAACGCGCTCACCGTTGAGAAACGGCAGCATGCACACGCCTTCGGCACCGATGGGCGTCTGGGATACCAGCGCGTTGAAACTCTCGATATCCAGGTCGAACAATTCGCGGATGACCCCGCTGGCATTGGTCAGGTTCATGGTGCAAATCAGAGGCAACCAACCGCCGCTGGAAGAACAGAAGGTGGCGACTGACGCATCCGGGCTGACCGTCGGCTGATCGGCATAGGCGTACACCGTGCCGGACGAGCCGAGGCTCATGGTGATCGCGCCAGGCCGGATGTTGCCGGTGCCGATGGCGCCCATCATGTTGTCGCCACCGCCGCTGGAGACCAGCGCCTTCGGATTGATTCCCAACTGTTCGGCAATGCTCGGCAGAATCGTGCCGACCGCTGCATGAGCATCGATCAGTTCCGGCAACGCCGCTTGCAGGCGTCCGCTCGGATCGATGTCGCGCAGCAGTTGTAAGTCCCACTGTCGGGTGCGCACGTTGAAATAACCCGTTCCCGAAGCATCGCCGTATTCACTGCAACTGCGGCCGGTCAGCCAGAAATTCAGGTAGTCGTGGGGCAGAAGGATGCGGGCGATTCGGGCAAAAACCGCTGGATGTTGCTCCTTGGTCCACAGCAGTTTGGAGACGGTATAGCCCGGCGCGATGACCACGCCGAGACGCTCCAGCGAACCTTTCTCGCCACCCAGATGTTCGAGCAGACGGTCGTTCTCTGCGGTGGTTTCGGTGTCGCACCAGAGTTTGGCCGGACGCAGGACCTGGCCCTGATCATCGAGCAACACCAGCCCATGCTGCTGACCGGAAACGCCGATCCCGAGGATGGACTGGCCATCGACGTTGGCCGCCAGCAACGCACGGCGGGTGGCGATGGCGAAGGCATCCAGCCACTGCCCGGTATCCTGTTCGCGGCGACCATTGGCGCCACTGATCAGCGTGTGGGCGGCGGCACCGAGGCCCAGCACTTCACCGCTGACAGCATCGAGGATGATGGCTTTGGTGCCTTGGGTGCCGCAATCGATGCCGAGGAATAATTGTTGGTTTGCCATGGTGGATCCTTGGTGTATCAGGTCGATCAGTGTGAAACCCATCGCGGGCAAGCCCGCT
>NZ_JBSVXD010000137.1:0-15633 GCF_054070755.1 Pseudomonas sp. SDO5591_S426
TATAGGGGAATGAGCTTCTGTAGGAGCTGCCGAAGGCTGCGATCTTTTGATCTTCAAAAACGACAAAGGCCACCCGAAGGTGGCCTTTGTTTGGTGAAGCGTCAGTTAAGCGCGAGGCTTACTTGACAGCCCAACCGGTCAGCTCGGACAAAGCCTTGCCGATGTCTGCCAGCGAACGCACGGTTTTAACGCCTGCGTCTTCCAGGGCAGCAAACTTCTCGTCTGCAGTGCCTTTGCCGCCAGAGATGATTGCGCCAGCATGGCCCATGCGCTTGCCCGGAGGAGCAGTCACACCAGCGATGTAGGAAACAACCGGCTTGGTCACGTGTGCCTTGATGTAGGCAGCCGCTTCTTCTTCAGCCGAACCGCCGATCTCACCGATCATTACGATCGCTTCGGTCTTCGGGTCTTCCTGGAACAGCTTCAGGATGTCGATGAAGTTCGAACCCGGGATCGGGTCACCACCGATGCCGACGCAAGTCGACTGACCGAAACCGGCGTCAGTAGTCTGCTTAACAGCTTCGTAGGTCAGGGTGCCGGAACGGGAAACGATACCGACCTTGCCTGGCAAGTGAATGTGACCTGGCATGATGCCGATCTTGCATTCGCCTGGGGTGATCACGCCTGGGCAGTTAGGGCCGATCAGGATTACACCCAGTTCGTCGCACTTAACTTTAGCGTCCAGCATGTCCAGGGTAGGAATGCCTTCGGTGATGCAAACGATCAGCTTGATGCCACCGAAAGCAGCTTCCAGGATCGAATCTTTGCAGAAAGGAGCCGGAACGTAGATCACGCTGGCGGTAGCGCCAGTGGCAGCTACTGCGTCTTTAACGGTGTTGAACACTGGCAGACCCAGGTGCTCGGTGCCGCCTTTGCCTGGAGTTACACCACCAACCATCTTGGTGCCGTACTCGATGGCTTGCTGGGTGTGGAAACTACCTTGCGAACCGGTAATACCCTGGCAGATAACTTTGGTGTCTTTATTGATCAGGACGCTCATTATTTGCCCTCCGCAGCTTTGACAACTTGTTGAGCAGCGTCGGTCAGGCTGGTAGCAGCGATGATGTTCAAACCGCTTTCTGCCAGTACTTTAGCGCCCAGCTCAGCGTTGTTGCCTTCAAGGCGAACAACAACCGGGATTTTCACGCCGACTTCTTTCACAGCGCCGATGATGCCTTCGGCAATCATGTCGCAACGAACGATGCCGCCGAAGATGTTAACCAGTACTGCAGCGACGTTGGTGTCGGACAGAATGATCTTGAACGCTTCGGTAACGCGTTCTTTGGTAGCACCGCCGCCCACGTCGAGGAAGTTGGCTGGTTTGCCGCCATGCAGGTTGACGATGTCCATGGTACCCATGGCCAGGCCAGCACCGTTGACCATGCAACCGATGTTGCCTTCCAGTGCTACGTAGTTCAGTTCGAACTTGGCAGCGTGCGCTTCGCGCGGATCGTCTTGCGACGGATCGTGGAAAGTCTTCAGCTTAGGCTGACGGTACATGGCGTTGGCGTCGATGTTGATCTTGGCATCGAGGCAATGCAGATCGCCGTCAGCCTTGATCACCAGCGGGTTCACTTCCAGCAGGGCCAGGTCGTGATCCTTGAACAGTTTGGCCAGACCTACGAAGATCTTGGCGAACTGGGCAACTTGCTTGCCTTCCAGACCCAACTGGAATGCCAGCTCGCGACCCTGGAATGGCTGAGCGCCAACCAGTGGATCGATAGTGGCTTTCAGAATTTTTTCTGGAGTGTCGTGAGCGATTTTCTCGATGTCCACGCCACCTTCGGTGGAAGCCATGAACACGATACGACGGCTCGAACGGTCAACGACAGCGCCCAGGTACAGCTCTTTAGCGATATCAGTGCACGATTCAACCAGGATCTTGGTGACTGGCTGACCATTGGCGTCAGTCTGGTAAGTCACCAGACGCTTGCCCAGCCACTGCTGTGCGAAGGCTTTGGCGTCTTCTTTGCTGCGAACCAGCTTAACGCCGCCCGCTTTACCGCGACCACCGGCGTGGACCTGGGCTTTGACAACCCACTCGCTGCCGCCGATTTTGTCGCAAGCTTCTGCTGCTGCTTCCGGGGTGTCTACCGCGTAACCGGTGGATACTGGCAGGCCGTACTCAGCGAACAGCTGCTTACCCTGATACTCGTGAAGATTCATGCTTATTACCGTCTTCGTTAGGTACTGCGCATTCGGTGCTGCACTTGTTCAAGTGCCGCACCACCTGTGACTGCTGCTTGCGTAGCTGAGCTACGCAAGACTGCGTCCAGCGGACATTCCGCGGTGAGTCTTGCATGCAAGGCTCACGACGGGCCGTACCGCCGTGGTTTCTTATTGTCTTAACGCTTCTTGCGGTTGGCGATGTGGATGGCGCCGCCATTCACTGCCAGAGCAGCTTCGTGCAAGGCTTCAGACAGGGTCGGATGGGAGAAAACCATCATGCCCAGGTCTTCAGCGCTGGTGCCGAATTCCATACCGATCGCGCCCTGCTGAACCAGTTCGGCAGCGCTTGGGCCAATCACGTGGACGCCCAATACGCGGTCTGTCTTGGCATCAGCGATGACCTTGACGAAACCACCGGTATCGTTGGCAGCCATGGCACGGCCGGAGGCTGCGAACGGGAAGGTGCCGACGTTAACTTCAACGCCTTCAGCTTTCAAGGCCTGCTCGGTTTTACCCACCCACGCGATTTCCGGGTGAGTATAAATAACCGAAGGGATCAAATCATAGTTCATCTGAGCCTTGTGGCCCTTGATGCGCTCGACAACCATGATGCCTTCTTCCGACGCTTTGTGCGCCAGCATCATGCCGCGAACCACGTCACCGATGGCGTAGACGCCCGGTACGGTGGTGGCGCAGTGATCATCAACGTGCACGAAACCGCGCTCGTCCAGGGTCACGCCGCAGTCGGCAGCCAGCAGATCAGTGGTCACCGGACGGCGACCAACGGCTACGATCAGCTTGTCGAAAGTGATGTTCTGTTCGCCGTTGGCATCGGTGTAGTTCACAACGACTTCGTCGCCGTTCACTTTGGAACCGGTCACGCGAGCGCCCAGCTTGATGTCCAGACCCTGTTTGGTCAGGGTTTTCAGCGCTTCCTTGGAAACAGCGGCGTCGGCTGCCATCAGGAAAGTGTCCAGGGCTTCCAGGACAGTCACTTCTGCACCCAGACGCGACCAGACCGAACCCAGTTCCAGACCGATCACGCCAGCGCCGATCACGCCCAGACGCTTAGGCACGGTCTGGAATTCCAGGGCGCCAGTCGAATCGACGATCACATTCTGGTCAACCGGAGCTGGTGGAATGTCGATCGGACGCGAACCTGGAGCCAGGATCACGTTCTCGGCCTGGATGATTTCTACCGAGCCGTCTGGCTTGGTGACTTCAACTTGCTTGCCGGCCAGCAGCTTGCCGTGACCTTCAATGGAAGTCACACCGTTGGCTTTGAACAGGGTCGCAACGCCAGAGGTCAGGCCTTTGACGATGGTGGCCTTGCGGCCGACCATTGCTGGCACGTCCATGGTCACGCCAGCGTGGTTGATACCGTGGATCGCGAAGCCTTCTTTGGCTTCCTTGTACTTCCAGGAGCTGTCCAGCAGCGCTTTGGATGGAATGCAGCCGACGTTCAGGCAAGTACCGCCCAGAGCCAGTTTGCCTTCCTTGTCGGTGTACTTCTCGATGCAGGCAGTGCTGAGGCCCAGTTGGGCAGCCTTGATGGCAGCCACATAGCCGCCAGGGCCAGCGCCGATCACTACTACGTCAAATTTCTGCGACATTCAAAAAATCCTCTTTAGCGAAAAGCTTCAAGCCGCGAGCGGCAAGCCAAACTGCGGGTTTTCCGTCAGCTCGAGCTTGCAGCTCATGGCTGCTTCTATCAGATATCCAGCAACAGACGAGCCGGATCTTCCAGCAGGTTCTTGATGGTCACCAGGAAGGTCACAGCTTCTTTGCCATCGATCAGACGGTGATCGTAGGACAGTGCCAGGTACATCATCGGACGGATAACGACCTGACCGTTGATGGCCATAGGACGCTGGATGATGTTGTGCATGCCCAGGATGGCGGCTTGTGGCGGGTTGACGATCGGGGTCGACATCATCGAACCGAAAGTACCACCGTTGGTGATGGTGAAAGTACCACCGGTCATTTCGTCCATCGACAGTTTGCCGTCGCGGGCTTTCTTGCCGAAGGTGGCGATGCCGCCTTCGATTTCAGCCAGGCTCATCAGTTCGGCGTTACGCAGGACCGGTACAACCAGGCCGCGATCGCTGGAAACTGCAACGCCGACGTCAGCGTAGCCGTGGTAAACGATGTCAGCACCGTCGATCGAGGCGTTGACGGCCGGGAAGCGTTTCAGCGCTTCGGTGGCAGCCTTCACGAAGAACGACATGAAGCCCAGGCGCACGCCGTTGTGGGACTTCTCGAACAGGTCCTTGTACTTCGAACGCAGGGCCATGACTTCGGTCATGTCGACTTCGTTGAAAGTGGTCAGCATCGCCATGTTCGACTGAGCTTCAACCAGACGCTTGGCCACGGTGGCACGAACGCGGGTCATCGGTACGCGCTTCTCGATGCGGTCGCCAGCGGCGAACACAGGAGCGGCAGCCGAAGGAGCAGCAGCCTTGGCAGGCGCGGCAGCCGGAGCGGCTTTCTTGGCAGCAACGGCTGCAACCACGTCTTCCTTGGTCACACGACCGCCTTTGCCGGTGCCGGCAACGGAAGCGATGTTGATGCCGTTTTCTTCAGCCAGCTTGCGAGCAGCCGGTGCAGCAACAGGATCGTCTTCGCCTTCGGCGGCAGGAGCAGCAGCTTGTGCAGCGGCCGGAGCAGCAGCGGCTGGGGCCGCGGCAGCAGCACCGCCCGCTTCGATGGAGCCCAGCACTTCGTCGGACAGAACGGTGTCGCCTTCGTTCTTGACGATAGCGCCCAGCACGCCGTCAGCAGTCGCCAACACTTCCAGGACAACCTTGTCGGTTTCGATGTCGACAATCAGGTCGTCACGCTTGACGGCGTCGCCCGGTTTTTTGTGCCAGGTGGCAACGGTGCCATCGGCAACCGATTCCGGGAAAGTGGGGGCTTTGATTTCGATAGCCATTATCTGTGGGTCCTTAAATTCGGTTTCAGGTGCGCGAAGGCGTTAAACAGTAAAGGCGTCTTGCAGCAGTTTTTCCTGCTGCTCAGCGTGCATCGATGCATAACCGCATGCCGGTGCAGCAGAAGCCTCACGGCCCGCGTACTCAAGTACGAGAGACTTGTCGAGGTTGCTGATGCTGCGACGCATGTGGTGTTGGCTGCAGTACCAGGCACCCTGGTTCATCGGCTCTTCCTGACACCAAACGGCAGCTTTGACGTTGGTATAAGGAGCCAGGACTTCTTTCAAGTCGTCCTCAGGGAATGGGTACAGCTGCTCGATACGCACGATGGCGATATCGTCACGGCCTTCGGCACGGCGTTTTTCCAGCAGGTCGTAGTAGACCTTGCCGCTACACAGAACTACGCGCTCGACCTTTTTCGGGTCTTGGGCGTCGATTTCCGGGATAACGGTCTGGAACGAACCTTCGGCCAGATCTTCCAGGGTCGAGATGGCCAGCTTGTGACGCAGCAGCGACTTCGGAGTCAGAACGATCAACGGCTTGCGCAGCGGGCGAATCACCTGACGACGCAGCAAGTGGTAGATCTGTGCCGGCGTAGTCGGCACCGCGACCTGAATGTTGTGCTCGGCGCACAGCTGCAGGTAACGCTCAAGACGAGCCGAGGAGTGCTCCGGTCCCTGACCTTCATAACCGTGCGGCAGCAGCATGGTCAGACCGCACAGACGGCCCCACTTGTGCTCGCCACTGGTGATGAACTGGTCGATAACCACCTGGGCACCGTTGGCGAAGTCGCCGAACTGGGCTTCCCAGATCACCAGCGCATCCGGCGTGGTGGTCGAGTAGCCGTATTCGAACGCCAGCACCGCTTCTTCGGACAGGAACGAGTCGTACAGGTCGAAGCGTGGCTGACCGTCGTACAGGTTCTGCAACGGGATGTAGGTGCCCGCGTCTTTCTGGTTGTGCAGAACAGCATGACGGTGCGAGAACGTACCGCGGCCGATGTCCTGGCCGGTCATGCGGATCGGGTGACCTTCGAACGCCAGGGTTGCGTACGCCATGGTTTCAGCGTAACCCCAGTTGATCGGCAGGCCGCCGGCTTGCATCTTCTGACGGTCTTCGTAGATCTTCGCAACCTGGCGCTGAACCACGAAGCCTTCCGGGATTTCCAGCAGCTTGGCGGACAGTTCCTGCAAGGTCTTCAGATCGAAACGAGTGTCGTGACGCGCGGTCCAGGCGTGGCCCAGATACGGACGCCAATCCACGAACAACTCTTTGTTCGGCTCTTTGACCAGGCTTTTCACTACGTGCAGACCGTTGTCCAGCGCGTTGCGGTATTCGTCGACTTTCGCCTGAACACGCTCTGCGTCCAGCACACCGCCCTGGGTCAGACGATCGGCATACAGCTCACGGGTGGTGCGCTGCTTGGTGATCTGCTGATACATGATCGGCTGGGTGCCGCTTGGCTCGTCGGCCTCATTGTGGCCGCGACGACGGTAGCAGACCAGGTCGATCACCACGTCACGCTTGAACTGCATGCGGTAGTCGATGGCCAGCTGGGTCACGAACAATACGGCTTCCGGATCATCACCATTCACATGGAGGATCGGCGCCTGAATCATTTTCGCAACGTCGGTCGCGTACTCGGTGGAACGCGAGTCCAGCGGGTTGCTGATGGTGAAACCGACCTGGTTGTTGATCACGATGTGCACGGTACCGCCGGTTTTGAAACCGCGGGTCTGCGACATCTGGAAGGTTTCCATGACCACGCCCTGACCTGCGAAAGCAGCGTCACCGTGGATGGAGATCGGCAGAACCTTCTCACCGGTTGGATCGTTACGACGATCCTGACGGGCGCGAACCGAACCCTCGACCACCGGGGAAACGATTTCCAGGTGGGACGGGTTGAACGCCATGGCCAGGTGAACTTCACCGCCGGTGGTCATCACGTTGGACGAGAAGCCCTGGTGGTACTTAACGTCACCGGAACCCAGCTCGACCTTCTTCTTGCCTTCGAACTCGTCGAACAGCTCACGCGGGTTCTTGCCGAAGGTGTTGACCAGCACGTTCAGACGGCCACGGTGGGCCATGCCGATGACGATTTCCTTGGTGCCGTAGGAACCGGAACGCTGGATCAGCTCATCGAGCATCGGAATCAGGCTCTCGCCGCCTTCCAGACCGAAACGCTTGGTACCCGGGTATTTGGTGCCCAGGTATTTCTCCAGGCCTTCACCGGCGGTCACGCGCTCAAGCAAGTGGCTCTTGATGTCGGCGGAGTACGTCGGACGGCCGCGCACGCTTTCCAGACGCTGCTGGAACCACTGGCGCTGCTCGGAATCGGTGATGTGCGTAAATTCAGCGCCGATGGTGCGGCAATATGTCTGCTGCAACGCTTCGTGAATTTCGCGTAGGCTCGCTTCCTCTTTGCCGATGAACAGGTCGCCGGCACGGAAGGTCGTATCAAGATCGGCATTGGTCAAGCCGTAATGATTGATCGACAGGTCTGCAGGTGCAGGACGCTGCCACAGCCCCAGCGGGTCAAGCTGGGCTGCCTGGTGGCCACGCATACGGTAGGCCTGGATCAATCGCAGCACTTCAACTTGCTTCTTCTCGTGCTCACTGCTCACGCTGCCGGCGGAAACCGGTTGGGCGCGGCGCTGGTTCTTTGCCAGCAAGACGAAATGATCGCGAATTGTGGAGTGCGAAACATCGGTGGCAGAGTTGCCGTCAGCAGGCAACTTCTGGAAGTAGGTGCGCCACTCTTCTGGCACAGCGTTAGGGTCGTGCAGGTAGAGCTCGTAGAGCTCTTCCACATAGGCAGCGTTACTACCGGATAGGTAGGCACTGTTCCACATGCGCTGCATCACGCTTTCTTGCATGCTTGGTCACCCTCGGTTAGGGGAACACCACCGGTGTCGACACCGAGCAAACTTGCAGAAGTCCGAATGCAGCGACCAAAACAAGCCACTAGGATCACACTGATAGTCCGGGTACCAGCCCGGATGCCCCTGCTTGTCTCATTTCTTCAAAATAAGAGCCGCAGCCTTATAAGCTGCTGCTCAGGTTAAAACTACGGCGCCGGTTGAAGCCTGCGCCGTAGCATCCACGGGTACAGCGGTACTACATTTGCAGCAGCTGAATCACACGCCGCTCGAGAGCAGCATGTTACGGATGTGACCGATGGCCCTAGTCGGGTTCAGGCCTTTCGGACATACGTTGACGCAGTTCATGATGCTCCGGCAGCGGAATACGCTGAACGGGTCATCCAGCGCAGCCAGGCGCTCGGTGGTCTTGGTATCGCGGCTGTCTGCCAGGAAGCGGTACGCTTGCAGCAGGGCAGCTGGCCCCAGGAACTTGTCCGGGTTCCACCAGAAGGACGGGCAAGAGGTCGAGCAGCAAGCGCACAGGATGCACTCGTACAGACCGTCGAGCTTTTCACGCTCTTCAGGGGACTGCAGACGCTCGATGGCCGGAGCCGGCGTGTCGTTCTGCAGGAATGGCTTAACCTTCTCGTATTGCTTGTAGAAGATGCTCATATCGACGACCAGGTCACGGATAACCGGCAAACCTGGCAGAGGACGAACGATCAACTTGTTACCTTTTACAACAGCAGACAGCGGCGTGACGCAGGCCAGGCCGTTCTTGCCGTTGATGTTCATGCCGTCGGAACCGCAAACGCCTTCACGGCAAGAGCGACGATAGGAGAAACCTTCGTCCTGCTCTTTGATCAGGGCCAGTACGTCCAGCACCATCAGGTCTTTACCACCGGTATCGACCTGGAATTCCTGCATGAACGGCGCGGCGTCCTGATCAGGGTTGTAACGATAAACGCTGACTTGCAACATGGCGGCCACCCTTAATAAGTCCGAATCTTAGGTTCAAAAGTCGGAACAGTCTTCGGCGAGAAGTTCACAGCACGCTTGGTCACGCGCTTGTCACCCGGGAAGTACAGGGTGTGGCACAGCCAGTTTTCGTCGTCGCGGTCTTCGAAGTCTTCACGGGCGTGAGCACCGCGGGACTCTTTACGTACTTCGGCAGCGATGGCGGTAGCTTCAGCCACTTCCAGCAGGTTCTGCAGTTCCAGAGCTTCGATACGTGCAGTGTTGAACGCTTGCGACTTATCGTTGATCTTGACGTTGGCGATGCGCGCGCGCAGGTCAGCCAGCTGGGCAATACCCTTCTGCATGTATTCGCCGGTACGGAATACACCGAAGTAGTTCTGCATGCAGTTTTGCAGTTCGCGACGCAGGGTAGCCACGTCTTCGCCTTCGGTACGGTTGTTCAGTGCGTTCAGGCGCGACAGGGCAGCTTCAATGTCAGCTTCGGTAGCGTCGTCGTATTCGATGCCGTCGGTCAGCGCTTTTTCCAGGTGCAGGCCGGCAGCACGGCCGAATACCACCAGGTCGAGCAGCGAGTTGCCGCCCAGACGGTTGGCACCGTGAACCGATACGCAAGCCACTTCGCCTACAGCGAACAGACCATGAATGATCTCGTCCACGCCTTCAGCGTTCTGAGTGATCGCCTGACCATGAATGTTGGTCGGCACGCCGCCCATCATATAGTGGCAAGTCGGAACAACCGGAACCGGAGCAACGACCGGGTCAACGTGAGCAAACGTTTTCGACAGTTCGCAGATGCCTGGCAGACGGCTGTGCAGCACTTCCTCGCCCAAGTGGTCGAGTTTGAGCATTACGTGGTCGCCATTCGGGCCGCAACCGTTGCCGGCGATGATTTCTTTCACCATCGAACGGGCAACCACGTCACGACCGGCAAGGTCTTTGGCGTTCGGAGCATAACGCTCCATGAAACGCTCGCCGTGCTTGTTGATCAGGTAACCGCCTTCACCACGGCAACCTTCTGTAACCAGTACACCGGCGCCGGCGATGCCGGTCGGGTGGAACTGCCACATTTCGATGTCTTGTACCGGTACGCCGGCACGCAGCGCCATACCAACGCCGTCACCGGTGTTGATCAGGGCATTGGTGGTCGATGCGTAGATACGACCTGCACCGCCGGTGGCCAGAACGGTAGCCTTGGCACGGATGTAGGTGGTTTCGCCGGTTTCGATGCAGATGGCGATAACGCCGACGAACTCGCCTTGCGAGTTCTTCACCAGGTCAACAGCGTAGTACTCGTTCAGGAACGTGGTACCGGCTTTCAGGTTGCCCTGATAAAGGGTGTGCAGCAGGGCGTGACCGGTACGGTCGGATGCAGCGCAAGTACGCGCAGCCTGGCCGCCTTTACCGTAGTCCTTGGACTGACCACCGAACGGACGCTGGTAGATGCGGCCTTGTTCGGTACGGGAGAACGGCAGACCCATGTGGTCCAGTTCGAAAACTGCGGCCGGGCCTTCCTGACACATGTATTCGATTGCGTCCTGGTCACCGATGTAGTCGGAACCCTTGACGGTGTCGTACATGTGCCAGCGCCAGTCATCGTTCGGGTCGGCCGAAGCGATGGCACAGGTGATGCCGCCTTGAGCGGATACGGTGTGCGAACGGGTCGGGAACACCTTGGTGATCACGGCAGTCTTGTGACCGCCTTGCGCCAGTTGCAGCGCTGCGCGCATGCCGGCACCGCCACCACCAATAATGATGGCATCGAAAGAAATCGTTGGAATGTTAGCCATGAATCAGATACCCCAGAGAATCTGCACACCCCAGACGAAGTAAGCGAACATTGCAACGCCGCATACTGCCTGGAAAAGGAAACGTACTGCAGTCGCGGACTTGCCCAGCGCCATCGGCGTCAGGTAGTCGGTCGCGATGGTCCACATGCCGACCCAGGCGTGAGCGCCCAGGGCCACAAGGGCCAGCAGACTGAAGATACGCATCCCGTTGTGGGCGAACAGGCCGTGCCACTGGTCATAGCCAATGCCCGGGTTCGCAGCGAGGTATCCGATCAGGAAAATGAAATAAGCCGCGAGAACGACCGCAGACACACGTTGCGCCATCCAGTCATACAGACCGGAACGCGAAAGGTTCGTAACGCTGGTTACCATATCCAAACTCCTGCCAGAACGATCAACACCACGGAAATGGCGATGATAATTTTCGAGCCCAGCGTGCCGCCTTCCAGCGTCTCACCGATGCCCATATCCATGATCAAGTGGCGCACACCGGCTACCAGGTGATACAGCAGAGCGGACAGGAGGCCCCATGCTACGAACTTGGCCAGCGGGCTGGTCAAGGTTGCCTTCACGTCGACAAAACCTTCCTCGGAACCCAAAGACTTGCCCAATGCATAAAGCATGAAGCCAAGGCCCAGGAAGAGGATGATGCCGGAAACACGGTGAAGAAACGACGTAACGCCGGTGATGGGGAGTTTGATGGTCCTTAGGTCTAGGTTTACAGGTCGTTGGCTTTTCACGGCTTTTTTTTCACACTGAAGAGCCCCTAACAATCAGGGCAAAGTTGTTGGGGAGTGCACTGGTCAGGTAACCACCACCCAGGGATGCGACCCCCAATAAAGCAGGCCCAAAAGCCCTTGGCGGTCGGTGGCCGAGTATAGACAGTTAGGCTACTAATGACAACGCAAAGACCTAACCCAAACAGCGGATTGCGCAACTGACATAAAAGGCGTAAATGGCAGGCAATTTCGAGAAAAAAGTCGGGTTAAAGCCTTCTGGAGCAAGACTTTAGGCAAATTGACATTCGAATTTATCTCACTATAGTGGTGCGGGCCCTGCGTGGGGGGTCTGTCTGATGATTTCAAGCATAAATAGGAGGCCACATGGCTGACAAAAAAGCGCAGTTGATCATCGAGGGCGCAGCCCCCGTCGAGCTGCCCATTTTAACCGGCACCGTTGGTCCCGATGTTATCGATGTTCGGGGCTTGACGGCCACGGGCCGTTTCACCTTTGACCCTGGTTTCATGTCGACCGCTTCCTGCGAGTCGAAGATCACCTATATCGACGGCGACAACGGCATTCTGCTGCACCGCGGCTACCCGATCGAACAGCTGGCTGAAAAGTCGGACTACCTGGAAACCTGCTATCTGCTGCTCAACGGCGAATTGCCGACCGCAGAACAGAAGGCCCAGTTCGTCAGCACCGTGAAGAACCACACCATGGTTCACGAGCAGCTGAAGACTTTCTTCAACGGCTTCCGTCGCGACGCCCACCCGATGGCCGTCATGTGCGGTGTAGTCGGCGCCCTTTCGGCCTTCTACCACGACTCCCTGGACATCAATAACCCGCAGCATCGCGAAATCTCCGCGATCCGCCTGGTTGCCAAGATGCCGACCCTGGCAGCGATGGTTTACAAGTACTCCATGGGCCAACCCATGATGTACCCGCGCAACGACCTGACGTACGCGGAAAACTTCCTGCATATGATGTTCAACACCCCGTGCGAGATCAAACCGATCAGCCCGGTGCTCGCCAAGGCCATGGACCGGATCTTCATCCTCCATGCCGACCACGAGCAGAACGCATCGACTTCCACCGTGCGCCTGGCAGGCTCCTCGGGTGCCAACCCGTTCGCCTGTATCGCCGCCGGTATCGCCGCACTGTGGGGCCCTGCCCACGGCGGTGCGAACGAAGCCGTTCTGACCATGCTCGATGAAATTGGCGATGTCTCGAACATCGACAAGTACATCGCCAAGGCCAAGGACAAGAACGATCCGTTCAAACTGATGGGCTTCGGTCACCGCGTTTACAAAAACCGCGATCCACGTGCCACCGTGATGAAGAAGACCTGCGACGAAGTGTTGAAGGAACTGGGCATCCAGAACGATCCGCAACTCGAACTGGCCATGCGCCTGGAAGAGATCGCCCTGACCGACCCGTACTTCATCGAACGTTCGCTGTACCCGAACGTCGACTTCTACTCGGGGATCATCCTCAAGGCAATCGGCATTCCAACCAGCATGTTCACCGTGATCTTCGCCCTGGCGCGGACCGTTGGCTGGATCTCTCACTGGAAGGAAATGCTCTCCAGCCCGTACAAGATTGGCCGTCCACGCCAGCTGTACACCGGCTACGAGTCGCGTGATATCTCCAAGCTGGAAGACCGCAAGTAAGATTTTTCTTGCTGTAGCGTGTTGAGTTGTACCGGGAACGGCCTCTATTTATATAGGGGCCGTTTTTGTTTGTGCCGGTTTACTCAGTCAATTCGAGGCGGCTTACCGGCACGGTCGTTAGTTCGAACGCCTTTCCCTGTAGGAGCTGTCGAGTGCAACGAGGCTGCGATCTTTTGACCTGATACATCCGCGAATCCAGCTCGACTGTCAGATCGTCATCGCCAGCAGGCTGACTCCCACAGGGACTGGGGATATCCGCAACATAGAATCTCCCACAGTAAATCAGGTACACCCAACAAATTCAGGTCGATTACCGCCCAATAAAAAAATGCCCCGATCTCTCGACCGGGGCATCTCGTACAACTGCGTTACTTATATAAAAGCATCAAGCCTTAGTGCGATACCGCCCCACTCGCCCCAAGACCGGTCTGCGAACGAACGAACTGAGGGAAGAACAGCGCCCGCTCATTGTCCGCAGCAGTCGACTTGTCAGTGATCGAGAAGAACCAGATACCGACAAAGGCAATGATCATCGAGAACAGCGCCGGGTACTCGTACGGGAAGATAGCCTTCTCGTGATGCAGGATCTGCACCCAGATGGTCGGGCCAAGGATCATCAAGCCAACAGCGCTGATCAAGCCCAGCCAGCCGCCGATCATCGCACCGCGGGTAGTCAGCTTTTTCCAGTACATGGAAAGCAGCAGGACCGGGAAGTTGCAGCTCGCCGCGATGGAGAACGCCAGGCCCACCATGAACGCAATGTTCTGGCTTTCGAACAGAATGCCCAGCCCGATCGCCAGCACCGCCAAAGCGATAGTGGTGATTTTCGAGACGCGAATCTCATCCTTCTCGTTAGCCTTGCCTTTCTTGATCACGCTGGCGTACAGGTCGTGAGACACCGCCGATGCACCGGCCAGGGTCAGACCGGCAACCACTGCCAGAATGGTCGCGAACGCTACTGCCGAGATGAAGCCCAGGAAGATACTGCCACCCACCGCGTTGGCCAGGTGCACCGCCGCCATGTTGTTGCCGCCCAACAGCGCGCCAGCCGCATCTTTGAAGGCCGGGTTGGTGCTGACCAGCAGGATCGCGCCGAAGCCGATGATGAAGGTCAGGATGTAGAAGTAACCGATGAAGCCAGTTGCGTACAGCACGCTCTTGCGAGCTTCTTTCGCATCACTCACGGTGAAGAAGCGCATCAGGATGTGTGGCAGGCCAGCGGTACCGAACATCAGTGCCAGACCAAGGGAGAATGCCGAGATCGGATCTTTCACCAGGCCGCCCGGGCTCATGATTGCTTCACCTTTAGGGTGAACCTTGATCGCCTCGGAGAACAGCATGTTGAAGTCGAAGTTGACGTGCTTCATCACCATCAGCGCCATGAAGGAGGCACCGGACAGCAGCAACACTGCCTTGATGATCTGCACCCAGGTGGTCGCCAGCATGCCGCCGAACAACACGTACATGCACATCAGGATACCGACCAGGATCACCGCAACGTGGTAGTCCAGACCGAACAGCAGCTGGATCAGCTTGCCTGCACCGACCATTTGCGCGATCAGGTAGAACGCCACCACCACCAGCGAACCGCAAGCGGACAGCGAGCGAATCTGGGTTTGCCCGAGGCGGTAGGACGCCACGTCGGCAAAGGTGTATTTACCCAGGTTACGCAGACGCTCGGCGATCAGGAACAGAATGATCGGCCAGCCCACCAGGAAGCCGATCGAGTAGATCAGGCCGTCGTAGCCGGAGGTGAACACCAGCGCGGAAATACCCAGGAAGGAAGCTGCCGACATGTAGTCACCGGCAATCGCCAGACCGTTCTGGAAACCGGTGATCTTGCCGCCAGCGGCGTAGTAGTCGGAGGCCGAGTTGTTTTTCTTGGACGCCCAGTAAGTGATGTACAACGTCGCGCCGACGAACGCCACGAACATAAGGATCGCGGCGACGTTCAGCGGTTGTTTCTGCACGGCGCCGGTCAGGGCGTCAGCCGCCCAGGCTCCAGGTGCGAAGGCTGCGATGCTCAATAGAGCCATTAGACGCCGGATCATTGCTGAGCCTCCTTGAGAATCGCATTGTTCAGGTCGTCGAATTCGCCATTGGCGCGTCGTACGTAAATGCCGGTCAGGATGAAGGCCGAAAGGATCAGCCCGACACCGATCGGTATGCCCCAGGTAATCGATGACTCAGGGCTGAGTTTCGCCCCCAGTACATGCGGCCCGTAAGCAATCAAAAGGATGAATCCGGAGTAAAGCCCTAGCATGATCGCCGAAAGAATCCAGGCGAATCGTTCCCTCTTGCTAACCAGCTCCTTGAAGCGCGGGCTGTTTTGAATCGAGAGGTAAATGCTGTCGTTCATTGTTTTTATCCTCGCAGCACAGATTAAGTTGGAACGGTATCCACTCTATGCGGCTGCGGGGCAGGTTCCAGACGACCTTAGTCTTAGAACCACATGACGTTTTTGCCAATTATCAGCAGGAAACAATTTCCCGACGATCAATATGACTGTAGGAGC
>NZ_JBSVXD010000138.1:0-15593 GCF_054070755.1 Pseudomonas sp. SDO5591_S426
GCCGGTCAGTTGGGTGAAAGTCGAACTCTAAACGCCCTATTCCCCTGTAGGAGCTACCGCAGGCTGCGATCTTTTGATCTTGTAAAAAACGCTTACGAACGTGCGCGAGCCTGGTTACGCAGCGCTTTCACCTGATCATGATTGCGTTGCACGCCGTGGTACTGGCGCTCAACGATGTCACGAATGCCCACCAGGTTGTGCTTGTTGATTTTCTCCATGGCGTCCCGATAAGCCTTCAGTGCATGGTCTTCACCACGCTCGGCTTCATTGAGTACCGCCTCTTCGTCCTTGCCGGTGAACATCGACTTCACGTCGACCCAGCGACGGTGCAAGTCGCCGCTGACACTGGTTGAAGTTTCTGGATCGCCACCCATCGAACGCACGGCACTCTGCAATTCCGACGCAGCGGCTGCACAGTCAGCGGAACGTTGCACGAACAGGGTTTTGAGTTCAGGGTGTTTGATGTCTTCAGCGCAAGTCTTGAACCCTTCCTGACCGTCTTTGCTGGTTTCAATCAGGTCGTTGAGTACAGAGATCGCTTCTTTATTCATGTCGGTCATTTTTCAATTCCTTGCGGTTGATGAAAGATGACTTACTCATTGCAGAGCGCATGCCAGCTTCGAAACGATTAATTTCCTGATATTTTTCAAATAGTTAACTTTATTCAGAAAATCTGTATCCGTTTTTTTTGCATGATCTGTCAATTGGCCTGCATGCAGAATGCCTGTATTTTCCAGACTGACCGAATCAAGACGACTGCGTGATGAACCCTGAAAAGCTCGAACTGCTGATAACTCGCGAAATGCCCTTTGGCAAATACAAGGGCCGCATCATCGCGGACTTGCCCGGCCCCTACCTGAACTGGTTCGCCCGAGAAGGTTTCCCCCATGGCGAATTGGGCGGCTTGCTGGCCTTGATGCAGGAAATCGACCACAACGGTTTGTCGGAACTGCTCGAACCGATACGTGCCAAACATGGCAAACCCGCGCCTCGCCACTGATTCATTAATCCCGCCCCAGATTGAGTAGCCCATGCCCGACAATACCCGCCGCGCCCGAGATGAAGCTTTTTGGCGGACCTTTGCCGATCGCTACGACCTGCAACCCGGTCCGATCAATCTGGAAAACGGTTACTTCGGGCGCATGTCGCGCACGGTGGTCGAGGAATATCAGCGCAACATCGAGCTGATCAACCGCGGCAATTCGGTTCATGTGCGCCAGCGTTTCGAACAGGGCGAGAGCGTGAAGATCCAGGCGCAGGTGGCCAAGCTGATCGGTATGCCCGGCGAGAGCATCGCCCTCACCCGCAACGCCTCCGACGGTTTGCAATCGTTGATCCGCAATTACAATCGGCTGCAACCGGGCGACCAGGTGCTGATCTGCGATCTGGAATACGACACGGTGAAGGGCGCCATGCGCTGGCTGGCACGTCATCACGGGGTCGAAGTGATCGAGATCGATCATACGCATCCCGCCAGTTTCGACAGTTTGCTGAGCACCTACCGCGAGACCTTCGCGCGTTATCCGCGACTCAAGTTGATGACACTGACCCACGTCACCCACCGCACCGGTCTGGTGATGCCGGTGCAAGCGATTGCCGCCGCTGCCAAGGAACATGGCATCGATGTGATCCTCGACGGCGCCCACGCGCTCGGCCAGGTCGAATTCGACCTTGATGAACTGGGCATTTCTTTCGCCGCCTACAACCTGCACAAGTGGATCGGTGCGCCGCTGACCCTGGGCTTTCTCTACATCGCCCCGGAGCGCCTGGCCGACATCGATCCCGACATGGGCGAAATGCATTTCCCGATCACCGACATTCGCGCCCGCACGCCGTACAGCACACCGAATATCCCGGCGCTGCTGACCCTGCCACTGGTGCTCGAAGAGCATTGGGCCATGGGTGGTTCACCCGCCAAAGGCACGCGCCTCAACTACCTGCGTAACCTGTGGGCCGGAGCAGTGCGCGAAGTGCCGGGCATCGAAGTCCTGACCCCGGACGATCCACGGCTGTATTGCGGCATCACGGCGATGCGTTTTACCGCGCATGCCGATCAACAAGTGATGGTCGAGCGACTGCTCAACGAATACAACCTGTTCACCGTGGTACGCAGCGGCGCGGCGTGTGGTCCGTGCATCCGGATTACACCGGGGCTGACCACTACCGCTGACGACATGAAGCGCTTGACCACGGCGCTGATCGAACTGCGCTGACGTCACACGGTGTATTTGTCGAAGTCCTCGGGCCTGATTTGCGTCGACACCGCAAAGGTGTCGATGCCGATGGTCATCTGCCCGAAAAATCCGTCTTCATTGGAATCGCGACCCAGTGTGTGAATCTTCAGGGTCGAGTCTTCCCCGCCCATGGTGGTGTAAAAGTAATCCTGCTGGTTGGTCAGCGCTGTCGCGGCACGGCCACTGTATTGGCGGCTGCCGAGCACCGAGCGCGAGGCCACTTCCGGAAAGTACAGTTGCCCCACCCAGGCCACGTGCCGTTCTTCGAGATAGTTGTTGCCCGAGGTGATTCGCACGGCGACATGAATATGCAGGGCGCGGCCGGCATAGAAACCCGGAAAGATGCTGGTAAAGCGTACGTTGCCCGACTTGTCGGTGAACTGCCCGCCACGCAAGTACGTGTCGTCGTCGGTTCGCGGGATCGCGCCGATATCGCCGACGTCGGCTTCAAGGTCCGGATTGATTTTGCTCCAGCCCGAATAGGACCCGCGCGCATTGCAGTGCCAGATATCCACCAGCGCATCAGTGACCGGTTGAGCGGTCATGGCATCGACGATTTTCAAGCGCAGCACCAACGGAATGCCGTCGGCGCCTTCGCTGATGTTGCGGCGGATCAGTTTCGGATTGCGGAAGTACGGCCCGGCGATCTGCTCCGGGGAAAGCAGGTAAACGGGTGATGCTGAGGTGTAGGCGTCCATGACGTTCTCTCTTCCATAAGATGAACGCAGGCTAGCACTGGTCGATTCAGGGGGTGCGGTAACTATGTATCGCAGGATGTCCTTGTGGAGGCATCGTTTTCTGGGGCAAAAAAAAACGGTGCACCGACCAAGCGCACCGTAAAGCCGTAGAACACACAACGAAGTGTCGGGTGAAGCGATCAGTCCAGCAGCGCCAATGCCTCGGCGGTGCATTCCTGAATGCGGGCCCAGTCGCCGTTCTTGATCCACTCCGGATCAAGCATCCAGCTACCGCCCACGCACATGACGTTTTTCAGCGCCATGTAGCTCTTGATGTTGGCCGGACCGACGCCGCCGGTCGGGCAGAATTTCACTTCGCCGAACGGGCCGCCCAGGGCCTTGATGGCTGCGACGCCGCCGCTGACTTCCGCCGGGAACAGCTTGAAGCGGCGATAGCCCAGACCGTAGCCTTCCATGATGCCCGAGGCATTGCTGATGCCCGGCAACAACGGAATCGGACTGGCGACGCTGGCTTCCAGCAGATCGCGGGTGATGCCTGGCGTGACGATGAACTGCGAGCCCGCCGCTTCGGCCGCGGCCAGCATCTGGCGGTCGAGCACGGTGCCGGCACCGGTCATCAGTTCCGGACGCTGCTCGCGCAGGATCTGGATGGCCTTGAGGCCGAACTGCGAACGCAGGGTCACTTCCAGGGCGGTCAGGCCACCGGCGGCGAGGGCATCGGCCAGCGGCAGGACATCCTGCTCGCGGGCAATGGTGATCACCGGCAGGATCCGCGCCTTGGCGCAGAGGCTGTCGATCAGGGCAACTTTATCCGCCATGGAAACGGTCGGGGATGGGTTTTTCATAGCGGCTGTTCCTTGGCTCATGGGCACCAGTAAATCTCTAACGTGGGTTGCAGAAAAGCGCGAATCGGCATTGCGGCGACATCGTCACCGGCCAGTGCGGTATTCAGGGTGGTCAGCTTCGACTGACCGGAAATCGACAGAATTTTGTGCTTGGCCGAGGCCAGCAACGCCCGGCTCATGGTCAGGCGCTGATGCGGCACGGTCGGCGCCAGCATCGGGTAGCAGCGACGAATGCCGTCGGCCTGCAAGGCTTCGGCAAGGTTCGGGCTGTTGGGGAACAGCGACGCGGTGTGGCCGTCGTCGCCCATGCCCAACACCAACACGTCGATCACCGGCAACTCGGAGAGCAAACGGTCGGCGTGATCGGCGGCTTGATCGAGATTGGCGGCAGCGCTGTACAGGCTCAGGAACTGAGCTTTGGCCGCCGGGCCTTGCAACAGGTAGCGCTTGATCAGGCCGGCATTGCTATCGGCGTGCTCAACCGGCACCCAGCGTTCGTCAGCCAGGCTGACGACCACGTTCGACCAGTCCAGCGCCTGCTTGGCCAGGTGCTGGAAAAACGCCACCGGGCTGCGGCCACCGGACACCACCAGGGTCGCAGTGCCCTGGGCGTCGATCGCATCGCTCAATTGTTTGGCCACCTTCAGTGCCAGGCCTTCGGCCAGCAGCGTCGGGCTCTTGAACTCATGGGTGCTGACACCCTGAGGCAGTTTCAAATCAGATATCGCCATACCACGACCTCCCATCCCGCGTGATCAGAGCAATGGAGCTCATCGGCCCCCAGGACCCGGCCGCGTACGGCTTGGGCGCATCACCGGACTTTTTCCACCCGGCGATCAACTGGTCACACCAATTCCACGCGGCTTCGATTTCATCTTTACGGACAAACAGGTTCTGATTGCCGCGCATCACTTCCAGCAACAACCGCTCGTAGGCATCGGGAATCCGTGCGCTGCTCCAGGTGTCGGAAAAATTCAGCTGCAACGGACCGCTGCGCAGCTGCATGCCCTTGTCCAGGCCTTGATCTTTGGTCATCACACGCAAGGAAATGCCTTCGTCCGGTTGCAGGCGGATAATCAGCTTGTTGCTGATTTGCAGGCGCTGCTCGGGAGCGAAGATGTAGTGCGACGGTTCCTTGAAGTGGATGACGATCTGCGACAGTTTTTGCGGCATGCGCTTGCCGGTGCGCAGGTAGAACGGCACGCCGGCCCAGCGCCAGTTGCGGATGTCGGCACGCAGGGCAACGAAGGTTTCGGTGTCGCTCTGGGTGTTGGAATTCGGTTCTTCCAGATAGCCCGGCACCGCTTTGCCTTCGCTGTAACCGGCGATGTACTGGCCGCGTACCACTTGGGTAGTCAGGCCTTCCGGGCTGATCGGCGCCAGCGCCTTGAGCACTTTGACTTTCTCGTCGCGGATGCTATCGGCGGACAAGTCGGCCGGCGGGTCCATGGCGATCAGGCAGAGCAGTTGCAGCAGGTGATTCTGGATCATGTCCCGCAGCTGACCGGCCTTGTCGAAGTAACCCCAGCGGCCCTCGATCCCGACCTTTTCAGCCACGGTGATTTCCACGTGGGAGATGTAATTCTGGTTCCACTGGGTTTCGAACAGGCTGTTGGCGAAACGCAGGGCGATCAGGTTCTGGACGGTTTCTTTGCCCAGATAGTGGTCGATGCGGTAGGTGCGGTTTTCCGGGAAGAACTGCGCCACGGCGTCATTGACCTTGCGCGAGGATTCCAGGTCCGAGCCAATGGGTTTTTCCAGCACCACGCGGGTATTTTCCGCCAGACCGACCTTCGCCAGGTTTTCGCAGATTGCCCCGTAAACGGCGGCCGGGGTCGCAAAGTAGGCAATGACCCGCTGCGAGCTGCCGGCCATTTCAGCCAGGGCGACGTAGTCTTCGGACTTGAGGAAATCGACATGCAGATAAGTCAGGCGTGCGAGAAAACGCTCGACCACAGCTTCGTCCAGCTCTTTGGCACCGACGTAGCGGCGCAGCTCGGAGGCGATGAACGTCAGGTGCTCCTGCTCGCTGCCAGGCTCCCGGGCCAGCGCGATGATCCGCGTGTCCTCGTGCAAGAGGCCGGCGCCGTCAAGTTGATAAAGGGCAGGAAACAACTTTCGCAGGGCCAGATCGCCGAGGGCGCCGAACAAGGCAAAGGTGCACGGTTCAACCGTAATCGAGAGCATGATGTTTGTTCTTTTATCAAGTTAAGCTACAAATACCTTTTTTCAAGGCATCACTCAAGGGAAAATGTAGTAATAACCACAACATTTTCGCAAAATACAGATTCCGAGTGGTGGTCGGTCGGAGCCATCAGTAGGATAGGCCACCGTTATGGGCCACACCAAAGGCCCTTTTTGCATTAGCCGCGCGCTTATCGGCGCAGGTGAATCAAGGATACTCATATGGACCGCGTGCGAAATTTACTGGAACAGATCCAGAGTCGCCTTGAAGAGTTGAACAAGGCCGAACGCAAAGTCGCCGAGGTGATCCTGCTCAACCCACAGCAGGCCACCCGTTTCAGCATCGCCGCCCTCGCCCAGGCCGCTTCGGTCAGCGAGCCGACGGTCAACCGTTTCTGCCGGTCGTTTGGTGTCAGCGGCTACCCCGAGTTGAAGCTTCAGTTGGCCCAGAGCCTGGCCAGCGGCGCCGCCTATGTCAGTCGAGCGGTTGAGGCTGACGACAATCCGGAAGCGTATACCAAGAAGATTTTCGGCAGCGCCATTGCGTCCCTGGACAGCGCCTTGCAGGCACTGGACCCGAACCTGATCAGCCGCGCCGTCGACCTGTTGATCCAGGCCCGGCAAATCCATTTCTTCGGCCTCGGCGCCTCGGCCCCGGTGGCGCTGGATGCGCAGCACAAGTTCTTCCGTTTCAACCTGGCCGTGACCGCCCATGCCGATGTGCTGATGCAGCGCATGATTGCCTCGGTGGCGCATACCGGCGAATTGTTCGTGATCATTTCCTACACCGGCCGCACCCGCGAACTGGTGGAAGTGGCACGTATCGCCCGGGAGAACGGCGCTTCGGTACTCGGCTTGACCGCAGAGAATTCACCGCTGGCCAAGGCCAGTACGTTGAGCCTGAACATTCCGCTGCCGGAAGACACCGACATCTACATGCCGATGACTTCGCGGATCATTCAACTGACCGTGCTCGATGTGCTCGCCACCGGCATGACCTTGCGTCGCGGGGTGGATTTCCAGCCGCATTTGCGCAAGATCAAAGAGAGTTTGAATGCGAGCCGGTATCCCGTGGGTGACGAGTTTAATTAGGACGCTTCGAGTAAAAGATCGCAGCCTCGTTTCACTCGACAGCTCCTACAGGTGTACACGCGCCGTTCTTTGTAGGAGCTGCCGAAGGCTGCGATCTTTTGATCTTCTTTACACCCCCACCCGCGCCTGCAAACTCAAATGCGCCCGCTCCCCCGGCTTCAGGCACAGGCTATCGGTGCCGCCGCTGGCGGCCTCCACGCAAACAAATTCGGATATCTCGTTCCAGCTCACGCCCAGCAACGGCCGTGAGCCCGGATGCCAGACCACCGTGTCAGCCGTATCGCCAGTATCGATGCACAACGCCCGATCCCAGGCGTGGTCATTGAGCTGCAACTCGCCGTCATGCTGGAACACCCGCTGACAGCCGCCATCCACCCGCAACTCGCCTTCCTGCTGGCAAACCTGGCGGTTCAACTGGTCGTAACCTTGCGCGCCTTCGAGCCCAGACAGCGCTACCTCACCAACGTCACCAATACGCCAGTAAGCGTGCAACGCCTGACTCAGCTGGCACGGCATGTCGTCCTGATGCTCGGTACTCAGGCGCAAATCCATACGTTCGCCCAAGTGCGCATGCAGGTCCACTTGCCAGTCGCACAGCTCCAGCTGCCAATGCAGGCGCACGCCATCGTCGTCGCTGCTGCTGTCGATCAACTTCCAGTCGAGCAAGCGCGCCCAACCATGGGACGGCCAGGCGTTTTCGCTCGGATGCCGGCCATACCACGGCCAACACACCGGCACGCCACCGCGAATCGCGCCGACCTGCGGCCACTTCGCCGCGCACCACAACCATGGCTTTTGGTCCTTGGGCTGGAAGTGCAGCAACTGCGCGCCCTGACGACTGAACACCGCCTGACACAGCGGATGATCAATCACCAACACGTCGCGCTTCTGATAGCGCTCCCACGCGAACACCGGACGTTCGCGCAAGGATTTGAAGAAGCGTTGTAGCGGATGCTCAAGCATGTGCCACGGTCCTGAAAATCATCTGTTACCGGGGTGCGCCCGCCCCAAAAAAAAGCGGACAGCCTTGGCTGTCCGCAAAAATGCGCACATAGAGAGGAGCTTATCGCAGTCGCGTTAGAACACCGACTGAATTTTCAGGCCGGCGACCAAAGCATTGTCGACTTCATCCACACCACCCGGGTGAGTGATGTACTGCAGGTTGGGACGCACGGTCAGCCAGTTGGTAACGTGGAAACCGTAGTTGAGCTCGTAGTTGTATTCGGTCTCACGCAGCGGCGAGAACAATGGATCTTCGTAGTTGCTCACACCATTGGCGGCGTTGGTCAGCTCGGCGTTTTTCTTCACGTCATCGTTGACATGGATACGGGCGAAACCGATGCCCAGGTCATCTTTCGGACGGGCGTCGAACGGGCCTTTGTACACGAACATCAGCGACTGGTAGTTGTCGACGATGTTGGTGTCCTTGTCGTGGAAAGTTGCGTTGGCGGCGATGTTCAGACCGCGGCTGGCGTCACCGTTATGGCTGGTGAGTTGCTGTTGTGCAACGAACCAGTAGCCGTGCTTGCTGCTGTGGCTGCGATAGGCGTTGCCGCTGGTGGCTGCATCGTCGCCGTTGTCATCTTCGCGAACGTCATCGGCGCTGGCCGTGCTTTTGTAGTAACCGACACGGTATTCGCCCGGCAGGTTGCCTGGGTTAGGCAGCCAGACCAGTTCGACCGGCAGGACGGTGCCGGCAGTACCGCTGCCGCTGAGCTTGAAGCCGTTACCGTGTTCCAGCTGCGACGGGTTCTGGTTGTACGCGCCGATCTGCGCATACCACTCAGGCGAGATGTTGTACTTCACGCGGATCGCCGCTTGGCTGACCGGCCAGTTGTACCAGATGTTGGTCGCCCAGTTACCCACTTGGGAACCGCAGAACGCCAGGTTCTGGAATTCGCACGGGAAGGTGTTGAAGTCTTCGCCTTCACCGAAGTAACCGGCCTTGACGTCCAGTTTGTTGTCGAGGAACTGATGCTTGATCCACAACTGGGTCAGACGGACCATGTGGCCACGGCCGTAGACTTCCTGCGAGGAACTCAAGGTGCCGGCACGCGGGTCGCCGACACGGTCGTTTGAGATGTTTTCACCGTTACGGTTGGTCAGCTGGATCTTGGCCTGGGTGTTGTCCCAGCCGAACAGCTTCTCAAGGTCCAGTGCCGCGCCCAGGCCGAACTGGTCGGAGTAGCGCGCAGTCTTGTCGTTGTTGAACCCGCCATGAAGGTTGCCGCCCACTTCACCGACGTAATCCATCTTGATGTCGATGCCCTGCTCGATCAGCTTGGTTCGTTCGCCACCCCAATCCCCGGTCATCCATTCTGAATCGGCGCTAAACGCGTCAGCCGCGTGGACGCTACCGGCCAGTGTCATTGCTGCAATGGCAGACAACTGGCAGATAAGCTGAGCGCTGTTCTTCTTCTTCATCCCTACATCCTCGTTTTATTGTTATTAACTTTTCTTTTTCTAACGCGGTTACATCAGTTGCGACACGCGACAGGCCGCGCATCACGGATTCCCCCACCTGTAGGAGCGAGCTTGCTCGCGATGGACGCAAACGATGACGCGTGCTTTCTGGAGAAATGCGGCGCCTTCGAGAACATCGCGAGCAAGCTCGCTCCTACAGTTTTTTTGATCTTCAGCGACCTTTGAATTGCGCGACGTTGGCGGCGTGCGATTCGGTTTTCGGTAAGGCGGCAACCCCCAGGCGCTCGCCAGTATTGGCATCGAACAGCAGCACTTTCGCCGGATCGAATTGCAGGGTCAGGGTCTCGCCAACCTGCGGTGCCACGTCCGGCGCCAGACGGCAGCAGACCTTGGTTTCGTTGAGATTGACGAACACCAGCGTGTCCGGGCCGGTCGGCTCGGTAACCTGGACTTCGGCGCGAATGGTCGGCAATCCATTGGCATCGCCGTTCGCCAGCATGATCTGCTCAGGACGCAGGCCGAGGATCACTTCGCGGTCTTCCAGTCCGGCATCCTGCATGCTCATCGGCAGCTCGCAACGCGCCTGGCCACTGTCCAGCAGCGCGACAAGTCGACCGTCCTTGCGTTGCAGGCGCAACGGAATGAAGTTCATCGGCGGCGAGCCAATGAAGCTCGCCACAAACAGATTGGCCGGGTTGTTGTAGATGTCTTTCGGCGTACCGAACTGCTGGATGATCCCGTCCTTCATCACCGCAACCTTGTCGCCCAGGGTCATGGCTTCGATCTGGTCGTGAGTCACGTAGACCGTGGTGGTTTTCAGGCGCTGGTGCATCAGTTTCATTTCGGTGCGCATCTCGACCCGCAGCTTGGCGTCGAGGTTGGACAGCGGTTCGTCGAACAGATAAATCTTCGGTCGACGCGCCAGGGCACGGCCCATGGCCACGCGCTGTTGCTGGCCGCCAGAGAGTTGGCCAGGCTTGCGATTGAGCAGGTGTTCGATCTGCAACAGCTTGGCCACCCGGGCGACTTCCTCGTCGATGGCCGACTGATTCATCTTGCGGATTTTCAGACCGAATTCGATGTTCTCGCGCACGCTCATGGTCGGGTACAGCGCGTAGGACTGGAACACCATGGCGATGTCGCGATCCTTGGGGCTCATGCCGCTGACGTCCTGATCGCCGATCATGATCGCGCCGCCAGTGATGGTTTCCAGACCGGCGATGCAGTTCATCAGGGTCGATTTACCGCAACCCGAAGGCCCGACCAGGATCAGGAACTCACCGTCCTTGATCGACAGTTCGATGTTCTTCAAGGTGTCCGGCAGGCCGGCGCCATAGGTCTTGTTTACATTGCGAAGTTCGAGCGTTGCCATGATTACCCCTTGACTGCGCCGGCCGTCAGACCGCGCACGAAATACTTGCCTGCGACCACATAGACCAGCAGGGTCGGCAGCCCGGCGATCATCGCCGCTGCCATATCAACGTTGTATTCCTTGGCGCCGGTGCTGGTGTTGACCAGGTTGTTCAGCGCGACCGTGATCGGTTGCGAATCACCGCTGGAGAACACCACGCCGAACAGGAAGTCGTTCCAGATCTGGGTGAACTGCCAGATCAGGCAAACCATGATGATCGGCGTCGACATCGGCAGAATGATCCGGCGGAAGATGGTGAAGAAACCTGCGCCGTCGAGGCGGGCAGCCTTCACCAGTGCACCCGGAATGCTCACGTAGTAGTTGCGGAAGAACAGCGTGGTGAATGCCAGGCCGTAAACCACGTGCACGAACACCAGCCCGGTGGTGGTGCTTGCCAGGCCCATCTTGCCGAGGGTGAACGACGCCGGCAGCAGCACGGTCTGGAACGGCAGGAAGCAACCGAACAGCAGCAGACCGAAGAACAACTGCGAACCACGGAAGCGCCACATTGACAGCACATAGCCGTTCAACGCGCCGATCGCCGTCGAAATCAGCACCGCCGGAACAGTGATCTTGATCGAGTTCCAGAAGTAACCGTCGACCGTGGCCCAGGCCTTGACCCAGCCGATGCCGGTGACCACGGTCGGCCAGCTCAGCAGGTTGCCGGTGCTGATGTCTTCCGGGGTCTTGAAGCTGGTCAACAGCATGACCATCAATGGAATCAGGTAAAGCAATACGGCGAGGATCAGCACCGCGTAGATCGCGATGCGACTCAGGCTGATGGCAGGTTTGGCAGCGAGACTAGTCATGACGCTTGGTCCTCAGCTCGGAGTACAGGTAAGGCACGATGATTGCGAGAATCGCACCGAGCATCAGAATCGCACTGGCCGAGCCCATGCCCATCTGGCCGCGACTGAACGTGAAGGAGTACATGAACATCGCCGGCAGGTCGGAGGAATAACCCGGGCCACCGGCCGTCATGGCCGCCACCAGGTCAAAACTCTTGATCGCGATGTGCGCCAGAATCATCACTGCACTGAAGAACACCGGGCGCAGGCTCGGCAGCACCACTTTCCAGTAGATCGTCGGCATGCTCGCGCCATCGATCTGCGCGGCACGGATGATCGATTGATCCACACCGCGCAGGCCGGCCAGGAACATCGCCATGATGAAGCCCGAGGCTTGCCAGACCGCTGCGATCACCAGGCAATACACCACGCGGTCCGGGTCGATCAGCCAGTCCAGACGGAAGCCTTCCCAGCCCCAGTCACGCAACAATTTGTCCAGGCCCATGCCCGGGTTGAGCAGCCATTTCCAGGCAGTACCGGTGACGATCATCGAGAGCGCCATCGGGTACAGGTAAATGGTGCGGATGAAACCTTCGCGACGGATTTTCTGGTCGAGGAAAATCGCCAGTGTCACGCCGATCACCAGCGTGATGCCGATGAACATGCCGCCGAACAGCGCCAGGTTCTTGCTCGCCACCCACCAGCGGTCGTTGTCGAACAACCGTGCGTATTGCGCCAGGCCCGCCCACTTGTAGTTCGGCAGGAATGTCGAGGTCGTGAACGACAGAACGAACGTCCACAGGATGTAGCCATAGAAGCCCACCAGAACGATGAACATGCTCGGCGCCAGCACCAGTTTTGGAAGCCAGCGTTGCAATGCATCGAACGGCGAGGCCTTGCTGAACACAGCAACAGAACTCATGGGGAAATCCAGAATAGGGAATTAGGATTACAAGTGCGCTCCCTGTGGGAGCCAGCCTGCTGGCGATTGCGTTGTGTCAGTTCACACATCTGGTGTCTGACAGTCCGCCATCGCGAGCAGGCTCGCTCCTACAGGGGCCAGGCATTACTTGGCCGACTGAACCGCTGCGCCCAGTTTTTTGGCGGCGTCAGCCGGGTCGGCTTTCGGGTCGTTGATGTAGTTGGTCACCACATCGAAGAACGCGCCCTGTACCGCCAGCGTGGTTGCCATGTTGTGCGCCATGCTCGGTTGCAGGCCGCCGGACTTGGCGTCTGCCAGGAAGTCCTTGGCGGCAGTCTGGGCGCAGGAGTCGAAACCGTATTTGCCCATGTCCGCCAGCATGTCGTTACGCACCGGGATCGAGCCCTTGTTGATGCTGAAGACTTTCTGGAAGTTCTCACCCAACACGACTTTGGCGATGTCCTGCTGACCGGCAGCAGTGCCCGCGTCTTTCTGCTTGAACACCGCCAGAGAGTCGATGTTGTAGGTGAAGGCCTTGTCGGTGCCCGGGAACGCTACGCACTCGTAGTCCTTGCCGGCGACTTTCTTGGCGGCGGTCCATTCGGACTTGGCCCAGTCACCCATGATCTGCATGCCGGCCTTGCCGTTGATGACCTTGGCCGCTTCCAGGTTCCAGTCCTGACCTTTGCCGTCGGCGTCCATGTAGGTCGCGACTTTTTTCAGTTCGGTCAAAGCCTTGACCATTTCCGGGCCGGTCAGCGCTTTGTTGTCGAGATCGACCAGGGCTTTCTTGTAGCCATCAACGCCCATCACCGAGAGCACAACGGCTTCGAACACGGTGCTGTCCTGCCAAGGCTGACCGCCGTGGGCGAGCGGAATGAAACCCGCTGCCTTGAGCTTGTCGCCGGCGGCGTAGAATTCTTCGAGGGTGGTAGGTGGTTTTTCAATGCCGGCTTTCTTGAAGACTTCCGGGTTGATCCACAGCCAGTTGACGCGGTGGATGTTCACCGGCACGGCCACGTAATCACCTTCGTACTTCACGGTATCGGAGACTTTCTTGTCGAGCAGGCTGTCCCACTTCTCCGATTTGGCAACGTCTTTCAGGACATCGGTGTCGAGCAGGCCGGTAGACGCCCACTCCTGAATGTCCGGGCCCTTGATCTGGGCCACGCCTGGCGGGTTACCCGCAACGGCACGGCTCTTCAGCACGGTCATGGCAGTCGCACCGCCACCACCGGCGACTGCGCCGTCCTTCCAGGTGAAGCCGTCTTTCTCGACTTGGGCCTTGAGGACATCGACCGCTGCCTTTTCGCCACCCGACGTCCACCAATGCACGACTTCCACGGAACCTTTGGATTCGGCGGCAAGAACACTGAGGGGAAGCGCAGACAGGGAAGCGAGAGAAATGACAGTAGCGAGGCGAGAAATCGCATTCATCTAGTAGTACCTTTCTTGTTGTTATGCATGCAAGTCTGGTGCTTGCGCTGCATAGGATTTTAAACAGGGGAAGCCCCTTCGCAGGTAACGAAGGGACGCGCGAATGTCACTGCATGGTTACATAGAACCGCTCTGGGACAACTGTGCCAGCGCACTGGCCATGCTCGGCGCCAGCGGCAGGCGCGGGATCAACAAGGCTTGCCAGGCGTGATACAGGTCTGGTTTTCCGGCCCAGATATCGGCACTTGGACGGTTCAACGGGTCGAGTTCGTGATGCCAGCTGCCGTCGCAGCGGTCGATGAAATGACTGTCACAGAATTCCCAGAACAGTCGGTACCAGCGTTCGAATTGTTCATCGCCGGTGCGCTTGAGCAAGGCACTGGCGGCGGCGCTGGCTTCGCAATGAGTCCAGTGCAAGCGATGACGAACCACCGCTTTGTTGTCCCAGTCGAGGGTGTAGACAATGCCCGGCGCGCCGTCGACGTCCCAGCCATGCAGGCAATTTTGCTCGAAGAGTTTTTGCGCGTCGGTGGCCAGCCAACCCGGCGTCAACATGCCGGCCTGCACCCGCGCCGCTTCGAGGTGCAGCAACAGCCGCGCCCATTCAAAGCCGTGGCCCGGTGTGGTGCCATAGGGGCGGAAACCGTCCGCCGGGTTGTCGTGGTTGTACTCGCGCAGCGGTTGCCAGTCGCGGTCAAAATGCTCGACCACCAAGTAGTCATTGGCGGCGGCATGGCCGTGGATCACACGCTCGACAATGCGTTGCGCACGGCACAGCCAGCGGTTGTCGTCGGTGACATCGGCCAGGGCGAGAAAGGCTTCGGTGGCGTGCATGTTGCTGTTGGCGCCACGATAGGCTTCCTCGGTGCTCCAGTCGCGATTGAAGGACTCGCGCATCGCGCCCTCTTCTTCGCTCCAGAAGTAGGTGTCGATAATGTCGATGGCATCATCGAGCAACGCCTGTGCGCCGGGACGTTGCGCCACCACCGCGGAACTCGCGGCCAGCGCGACAAAGGCATGCAGGTAGGCGTTCTTGCCGGTGTTGCCGTCGCGGTGTCCGGCCACTGCAAACCAGCCCCCGTGCACCGCATCGCGCAGCGGCCCGCGCAGGGCTTCGACACCGTGATCGACCAGTTCGGCAAATCCGGGCAGGCCTTGAATGTGGGCCATGGCAAAGCTGTGGGTCATGCGCGCGGTGTTCATGGTTTCGGCTTGCGCGTCGGCCGGCAGATGACCGCGCTCATCGAGATTGCCGAAGCCTTCAGGCAGCTTCGAAGCCTTGGCGAACGCCAGCATTCGCAAGCCTTCGGCAGCGAGCCATTGCTGGTGTGCAGGTGCGTTCAGCCAACTGCTGAAAGCAGGTTGGAAGGTGTGCATGGGAGACCTTTTTTGTTGTTATGACTGAGGGGCAGTCTAAACAACGGGCGATGGCTGGCTTGTAACGAAGGGGGCGAGTTATGTCACCGGGTTGTGACAATGCTGAGGCGAGGAATGTTTTGTGGCGAGGGAGCTTGCTCCCGCTGGGGTGCGAAGCGCCCCCAAATGAGAGACTGCTGCG
>NZ_JBSVXD010000139.1:0-15588 GCF_054070755.1 Pseudomonas sp. SDO5591_S426
TACGGTGTTTAGCTCAAGTTGCCGCAGAAAATATTCTGGTTCCCGTCGGCCGGGCTTTCCCTCACCACTAGGGCATAGCCACCCGCTCGAAGCGTTTCCACGGCGACCGGCGCGCTCTTCCAGAAATACTGGTGCGACGCCGCTGAATAGAACCGCGCATTCGGACCGTCGTTCATATCGTAGGCCGGTTTCGCACCCAGGCTCGCACAGCTTCCCGGATAGATATAGGCCTGCAAACGGCCCGGTAAAGCGCTGCCCATGCTCTCGCCGCTGACCGCAAACCAGAACACCGTTGCATTACCGTCGGACATCATGATGGGCCGGGCGATGTTCCCGGCATTGATGGAAGTAGCGTTCAGGGGAACGTTGGTGACCTGACGATCAGGCACCGTCGAGCACCCAGAGATCGACCCAACCGCTACCACCAACGCCAGCGAAGATACGATTTTCATCGTGAAACTCCCGCTATGTAAGGACGCGTTGAAGTGATCCCCCTGTTGATTCTAGTTGCCGGGGCAAAGTGGGCATTTCTTCAGATGGCCGGTCAGGTCTGCCGGGGATTACATCGGCGGCGTCACACCATCCTTGCCCGCCGAAATCGACTGCGCCGTCAGCGTGCCGTCGGCGCTCTGGGTCACGAACGTCACGATTTTCACGCCCACCTTGAGCAGGCTGCGATCGCCCGGCATCAGGTTGACGATCGGTACGTCCTCCGGCACCAGGATCTTCTGTTGCCCGCCCTTGTAGTTGACGGTCAGCACCCGGCCGTTACTGACCACCAGATCGCCAACGCTGCCGTTGGTCATGCTGCTGCCCTTGACCAGATCAAAGGGCCGATGGCCGTCGCCGCTGCCGGCCAGTTCCGGTGGAAAGACGTGGACTTCCAGCGCCTTCAGGCTGCCATCCTCTTGAGGAATGGCTGCCGAGCCGATGTAGCTGCCGGGCTTGATGTCCTCGATATTGGCCAAGGTGACGGCGCGGACCTTGGTGTCCTTGGTCAGGTTGATCACCACGTTTTCGCCGCTGTTGGCGTGGACTTTCAGCGCATCGGGGCTGACGCCGGTGATTTCGCCGCGTACGCCGATGCGCATGCCGGGTGCATCCTCAGCCTGGGCCATGCCTGCGGCGAACAGGCTGATCAATGTCACAACCGAAACGCCGTGCAGCAGATGACGGAACATCGCATTCATGGGAGTGCCTTCCTGTGATGAAACGTGAGAACAGAACATAAGCACGCTATCGAACAAGATGTAAGTGAATGTATCATCGGACCCCGATATTCTGACGCAACAATCATCGGCGCACGGCACGCACATTCGTCACTCATTCCGCAATGGAATGACTGCTATCACTCCAATCTCTCTTCCGCCGTTCCGGTCAGGCCATTAGCCTGCGCGCATTCCCTTCTGTACAGCGAGACACGTTATGAACCCAGCGACTCAGGTGCCCCACGGCACCGCGACAATGACCCGAGGCATGGTGCTGCTGTTCGCCTTCTGCTGCGGCGCCATTGTGGCCAATATCTACTACGCGCAACCGATCATCGGCCTGATCGCGCCGGACATCGGACTGACCAACACTATGGCCAGCCTGATCGTTTCGCTGACCCAGATCGGCTATGCGCTGGGCCTGTTTTTCCTGGTACCGTTGGGCGATCTGCTGGAAAACCGCCGGTTGATGATCATCACCACGCTGGTGGCGATTGCCAGCCTGCTGGGCGCGGCGTTCACCGATCAACCGAACGTGTTCTTGCTGATTTCGCTGTTGGTGGGTTTCAGTTCCGTTTCGGTGCAAATCCTGATTCCACTGGCCGCACACCTGGCGCCGGAAGATTCTCGCGGCCGCGTGGTCGGCGGGATCATGGGCGGTTTGTTGCTGGGGATTCTGCTGGCACGGCCGGTTTCCAGCGTGGTTGCAGACCATTTCGGCTGGCGCGCCATGTTTGTGATTGCTGCGGTTTTGATGGCTGCGATCAGCATCGTCCTGGCGGTGACCATCCCCAAGCGCCAACCTGATCACAGTGCGTCCTACGGCCAATTGCTCGGTTCGCTGTGGACGCTGTTGCGCCAACAACCGGTGCTGCGTCAGCGTGCGTTTTATCAAGGTTGCATGTTCGCCACGTTCAGCCTGTTCTGGACCGCGGTGCCGCTGGAGCTGGCGCGCAACCATGGCTTGTCGCAAACCCAGATCGCGATCTTCGCCTTGGTCGGAGCCATCGGCGCCATCGCCGCGCCCATCGCCGGTCGCCTGGCCGATGCCGGTCACACCCGCATCGCGTCATTGCTGGCGCTGCTGTTCGCCAGCCTGAGCTTCCTGCCTGCGTTCATCCATCCGGTCTACAGCGTCATCGGTCTTGCCGTGACCGGTGTGGTCCTCGACTTCTGCGTGCAGATGAACATGGTCCTCGGCCAACGTGCGGTCTACGCCCTCGACGCCAAAAGCCGCAGCCGCCTGAATGCGCTGTACATGACCAGCATCTTCATCGGTGGCGCGTTCGGCTCTTCGGTGGCCAGTGCGGTGTATGAGCACGGCGGCTGGTTGTGGATCGTGATTGTTGGCAGTGCGTTTCCGCTGTTGGCGTTGTTGCGGTTCTTGAGTGTTTCGCAGAAGGCTTCGTTGGCGACGGCTTAGTTTCAAAAGCTTCGCGAGCGGGCTCGCTTCTACAGTGATTTCTATAAGGACCTTCGATGGACCGCCTCGGCGCAATGGAAACCTTCGTCTTCGTCGTGGAAACCGGCTCGTTTTCCGCGGCGGCCCGGCGTCTGAATATCGGCCAGCCCGCCGTGTCGAAAACCATCGCCCAACTCGAATCGCGGCTGGCGGTGCGTTTACTGTTGCGCTCAACCCGTGGCCTGACGCCCACCGAGGCCGGGCTGGCGTTTTTCGAGCGGGCCAAGCGCGCCATCGAAGAAGCCGATGAGGCCGACAACGCGGCGCGTGGCGCCGCCAGCGGGTTGACCGGAAACCTGCGGATCTGCGCCGCCGTAACCTTCGGCCGAATGCATATCGTGCCGCACCTTGGGCCGTTTCTGGAGCAGAATCCGGAGCTGAACATCGACCTGATGCTCGATGATCGCAACGTCAATCTGGTGGAAGTAGGCGTGGACGTTGCCCTGCGCATGGGCACCCTGAGCGACTCCGGCCTCACCGCCCGCAAGATCGCCGAATGCCGGCGCGTGGTACTGGGCACGCCGGCGTACTTCGAAAAATACGGCGAACCTACCTGCCCCACCGATCTGGGCGAGCATCAGACAATCGTCTACACCCTCAGCGGCGGTGCCAACTGGCTGTTCAAGCAGGCTGGTGAAGAACAACCCGTGATCATCAACGGGCGCATCCGCGTCAGCGCCGCCGAAGGTCTGCGTGCAGCCGTGCTGTCCCACCAAGGGTTGACCGTGGCATCCGAATGGATGTTCGCGCCGGAACTGGCCAGCGGCGCGGTCCGGGAAGTCATGAGCGAATGGACTCTGCCGAATCAGGATCTGTGGGCCGTGTTCCCCACCGGCAGAATGGCCAGCGCCAAGGCGCGGGCGTTTGTGGAGTATGTGCGGGGGTTGTTGAATAAATACGTTTGAACAGCCAGGCGTTTCGTTTATTGCGAATTTCGATTAATTCGAATAGCCTGCCGACATCGATTATTCAGAATATTGGAAACCGTCATGTCGACAGTCATTCATCCACCGATCCATTTACCCGCGGAACGCGAGGTGCAGCTTGCCAGTGAGGGGCAACGTGCACTTACAGCCTATCTCTGCACCCAAATCGAAACCCAGCGCATCCAGATTTTCGACGAGCGCAATGAAGCTCACAGCGTCGAACTACCGACCTCGGCACTGCGCCTGTTGGTCGATATCCTCGCTGAGTTAGCAGCGGGCAATGCCGTCAAAGTGGTTCCGGTCCACGCGGAGCTGACCACGCAGGAAGCGGCAGACCTGCTCAACGTCTCACGCCCGCACCTGATCAAACTGCTGGAGTCCGGTGAACTGTCCTACCACAAAACCGGCAAGCACCGACGTGTGCGTTTTGCCGATTTGATGGACTATAAAACCCGGCGCGATGCAGCCAGCGAGCAGGCAATGACGCTTCTCGCCGAGCAGGCACAGGCGTTAAGGACAGGATACGAGTGAGGCACACCTCTTTTACCGCTGTATTTGATGCTTGCGTGCTTTACCCCGCGCCCTTGAGAGATTTTCTGATGTGGCTCGCGCTCTCCGGACGGTTCAGGGCGAGATGGTCATTGGAGATACACAACGAATGGAAACGTAATCTGCTAAAAAACCGTCCAGACCTGACGGCGGAGCAACTCGATCGAACATCTGAGCTGATGGATCTGGCTATACCTGACGCCTGTGTCACCGGTTACGAAGAACTGATCGCAGGACTCGCGCTGCCTGATGCCGACGACCGACATGTACTCGCGGCTGCCATTCGTTGCAACGCGAGCGTTATCGTCACGTTCAACCGCAAGGATTTTCCCTTCACTGCTTTGAAACCTTACGGCATAGAAGCTCAGCACCCTGACGAGTTCGTCAGTGATCTCTTTGATCTGGATTCGGTTGCGGTGATCTCTGCGGCTCAACGGCAACGCAAACAGCTGAAGATGCCACCGATGGATGTCAGCACTTACCTCGACTTGTTGTTTCGCCAAGGTTTGATTCAGTCGGTCAAAGCACTGAACGATTACCGGGCGATGCTATGAGAACAACATCGGTTTCCTTACAACACACACCCATCAAACCCGACACTGACATTGCCCGGCAACTCGCCGCGATGCTCCATCAACCACGCATCGAACGTATGCCCGACATGCGTCAACACCGCCGACGCTGGTTGCAGTTCTTCAATGCATTGCAAAGCCAGGTTCAGGTCGTTGTGATTTCGCGGGGCCTGGGGTTGCGGCGGCATCGAGCAGTCGAGCACCAGCAGGTCCAGCGGTTGACGTTGCAGAAACGCCGTGGTGTCCGATGGCAGACCGACGGTGTCGGTCAGGTAGGCGATACGCCGACCTTCGCCTTCCAGCAGGTAGCCGAGGGTCGGTTTGGAATGCAGTAACGGCAGCGCGGTGACTTTCAGCGTGCCGAAAGAACGGGTTTCGAAAGCCTCGAACGGCTGGCTGAAATCAAGAATGCCGGGATGTTTGTAGAGGTCGGCCAAGCCTTCCGGGTCGACCGGACCGTGCACCGGGATCACAAGGCCCTGGCCCCAGCGCAAATGCAACAAACCCTGGGCGTGGTCGGCGTGGTAGTGGGTCTGGAAAATGCCGTTGAAGCTGCGCGACGGGAAGCGTTCGCACAGGTCGGGCAAGCCGCTGTCGATCAACCAGCGCTGATCGCCGCATTCGATCAGCGCGCTACAGGGCAGACGCTGCAAGCGCTCATCGTAGCGTGCAGCATCGCAGGCGACACATTCGCAGCCGTAGACCGGGACTTGCCGGGCATCACCGGTGCCCAGCAACGTCAGTCGCATGGCGCTTGCTCGTCAATGCACGCCAGCAAGCGTTCGACCGTGCTCTCCAGCGGCCCGGAGTTGTCGAGCAGGTGCAGCGCCGGGTCGTTGTCGGCCAGCAAGCGTTCAGTGAAGCGGGCATTGCGCGCCAGCCGCTGATCGATCTCGATCAGCGATTCACGCCCACGCGCCAGCAGACGCTGGCGCAATACCGCTTGATCCACCGTCAGCAGCAACACCAACACGTTCGGATAGCGCAGGCGGGTGTTCTGCAAATGCCCCCGCGAGCCGTTGACCAACACGTCCTGTCCGGCGGCCAGCCAATCATCGATTTCCTGCGGGATGCCATAGGACAACCCATTGGCGTGCCAGCTCAGGGCAAACGCGCCCTGAGCCTCCATGTCGGCGAACTGCTGCGCACTAACGCCCAGTGCCGCCTCGCCCACCGCTTCCGCCGAGCGGGTGATGACCCGCCGCACGATGCGGCAGCCGCGTCCGGCCAACCGCTCTCGCGCTGCATCGAGCAGGCTGTCCTTGCCCGAACCCGAAGGCCCGATGAGATAGATCAACCTGCCTGCCATCAAAACACCCTCTTCGCTTGTCGCCATACTTGCTGGACCACCGGCAAGCCGTCCTGACTGCGCGCTTGTATAAGATCGGCGCGCAAGCCCGGGGCAATCTCGCCGCGATCATTGAGACCTGCGGCCCGGGCCGGGTTCAGGCTGACCATGCGCACCGCTTCGGCCAAGCCGATCCGCTCGCTCTGCGCCGCCAGGGCGAACGCCGATTGCAGCAGGCTCGCCGGGTAGTAGTCGCTGGACAGGATATCCAGCAAGCCTTCGGCGGCCAGATCTGCGGCGGCCACGTTACCCGAGTGCGAACCGCCGCGCACAATGTTCGGTGCGCCCATCAAGACCTTCATGTCGTTTTCCTGACACCCACGCGCCGCTTCGACGGTGGTCGGGAACTCGGCGATGGTCATGCCAAAACGCGCCGACTCCTCGACGTGGGCCAGGGTTGCGTCATCATGACTGGCCACCGACAGGCCAAGGGCCAGACAGTGCTCGACGATTGCCGCACGGTAACGGTCGCTGTAGGTACGCGAGTTGGCCATCTGCAACGTGATGAATTCATCCATCTGCGTGGTGGTCAGGTGGTACTTGCCCATGTAGTACTCACGGTACTTGGATTCCAGCACGAACTGGCGCTGACCCGGCGAGTGGTCCATCACCGACACCAGTTGCACCAGCGGGTTTTCCACCAGATCGCGAAACACGGTCAGGGTATCCGGGTGGCACAGCTCGCAGCGCAGGTGCAGGCGGTGTTCGGCGCGGGTCAGACCGGCGTCGGACGCCTTGGAAATCGCCTCCAGCATCGCCGGCAGTTTCTGCATGCGATTGCCTTTGGGATTCACGTCGCCGATGGACACCGCGTCGAACACCGTCGTGATGCCGGCCGCAATGATCTGCGCATCATGGCTGAGCACCGCCGGCACCGACGGCCAATCGACGCCGGGACGCGGGGTCATGTGGCGTTCCAGGTTGTCGGTGTGCAACTCCACCAGACCCGGCAGCAGGTAATCACCATTGAGATCCAGCGCCTGGGGCAAGCGGCTCGGGCCTTCGGCGACCTCGGCGATCAACCCGTCGCGCAGCACCACGGTGCCGTAGAACACGCGGTCAGCGGTGACCAGTTGGGCATTGCTGAGGATCTGTTCAACGGACATCGGCGTATTCCTTTTCGGTCACAGCGGCGGGCGTCATGTCGAGATGGCGGTCGGCAACGGCTTCGCGGGCGACACGGTCGTGGAAGATACCGATCAGCGCGGCACCGGCGACTTTTGCTTCATTCATCAGTTCCAGCACCACCTGACGATTGTTGTCGTCGAGGGAGGCTGTCGGTTCGTCGAGCAACATCACCGGCCACACGACCATGAAGCCGCGGGCGATGTTGACCCGTTGTTGCTCGCCACCAGAGAAGGTGCCGGGCGCCAGTTGCCACAGGCGTTGCGGAATATTGAGGCGAGTGAGCAGCAACTCGGCACGCGATTGCGCCAGGTGTTTCGACCAGCCACGGGCCAGCGCTGGCTCCATCACCACGTCCAGGCAAGCCACACGAGGGATCACCCGCAGGAACTGGCTGACATAGCCGAGCGTGCGCTGACGCACTTGCAGTATGTCCCGGGGTTCGGCGCCCACCAGCTCCAGCCATTGGCCGTCATGCTGCACACGGATGCTGCCGCCCGCCGGCAGATAGTTGCCATACAGGGTGCGCAGCAAGGTGCTTTTGCCGGCGCCGGACTGGCCGTGCAGCACCAGGCATTCGCCGCCCGCCACACTGAAATCCACCCCGCGCAGCACGTTGAGGACCACGCCGTTCTGCTGATGCAGGGTGAAGGTTTTCGAGAGGTCACGGACCTCGATCAAGGTATTCATCGCTCGGTTTCCACAGTTGGACGGGGCTTCACGGCTGCAACACCGAAGACACCAGCAGTTGCGAATAAGGGTGCTGCGGATCGTCGAGGATCTGGTCGGTCAACCCGGTTTCCACCACCCGCGAACGGCGCATCACCATCAAGCGGTCGGCCAGCAGACGCGCCACCGCCAGGTCGTGGGTGACGATCACCACCGCCAGGTCCAGCTCCCGCACCAGGCCGCGCAACAGGTCGAGCAAGCGCGCCTGCACCGACACATCGAGGCCACCGGTGGGTTCGTCCATGAACACCAGACGCGGGCTCGACACCAGGTTGCGGGCGATTTGCAGGCGCTGCTGCATGCCGCCGGAAAAGGTCCGAGGCAAATCGTCGATACGCTGCGGGTCGATTTCCACCTGGCTCAACCAGTCGAGCCCGGCCCCGCGCAACTGCTGATAGTTGCGCACGCCCTGGGCCATAAGGCGCTCGCCGATGTTGGCGCCAGCCGACACGCCCATGCGCAAACCGTCGCGCGGGTTCTGTTCGACGAAGCCCCATTCGGTGCGCAGCAATGTGCGGCGTTCGGCTTCGCTGGCGCTGTACAGGTCCAGCCATTGGCTTTGTTTGTCGCGGTAGCCGATGCGGCCGCTCTGCGGTGGCAGGCGTCCGCTGAGCAGTGAAAGCAAGGTCGATTTACCCGACCCGGACTCGCCGACAATCCCCAATACTTCACCGGGGTACAAATCGAAGCTGACGTCCTGACAGCCCTTTTCCGGACCGTACAACAGCGACAAATCACGCACTTGCAGCAAGGGTTCGGTGGACACGGACAGATCGTTTTTCAGCGCCTGGTTCATTGGCCCTGCTCCTGCTGGCTGACGCGCTGGGCGCAGTAATAAGTGTCGGAACAGACGAAGCTCTGGGTGCCGGCGTCGTCGAGGATCAGCTCGTCGAGGAACGATTCACGACTGCCGCAGATGGCGCAGCACTCTTCCCATTTCTGCGCTTCGAACGGGTGATCCTCGAAGTCGAGACTGGTGACTCGGGTAAACGGCGGCACCGCGTACAGCCGCTTCTCACGACCGGCACCGAACAGCATCAGCGCCGGGCTCATGTCGAGTTTCGGGTTGTCGAATTTCGGGATCGGCGACGGGTCCATCACGTAGCGCTCGTCGACCATCACCGGGTAGGCATAGGCCGTGGCGATGTGGCCGAAGGTGGCGATGTCTTCGTAGAGTTTGACGTGCATGACCCCGTAATCATTGAGAGCATGCATGGTCCGCGTCTCGACTTCCGACGGTTCGATAAAGCGCAGCGGCTCGGGAATCGGCACTTGATAGACCATGATCTGGTCGGCGTGCAGCGGTGTTTCCGGGATGCGGTGACGGGTCTGGATTACCGTTGCGTCCGGCGTACTTTCCGTTGTCTCGACGCCAGCGGTGCGGGCGAAGAAGCGGCGGATGGATACGGCGTTGGTGGTGTCGTCCGCCCCTTGGTCGATGACTTTGAGCACGTCATCGTCGCCCAAAATCGCGGCGGTCAATTGCATGCCACCAGTGCCCCAACCGTAAGGCAGCGGCATCTCGCGACCACCAAACGGCACCTGGTAACCGGGGATCGCCACAGCCTTGAGCAAGGCGCGGCGGATCATGCGTTTGGTCTGTTCATCGAGGTAGGCGAAGTTGTACGCCGCGTCGCGGACCGGCGCTTGAGTCAGGTCATTCATGGTTGCTGCCCTCGGCAGGCTTGCGCAGTTTGCGGATCAGTTCCAGTTCGGCCTGGAAGTCCACGTAGTGAGGTAATTTGAGGTGCGAGACAAAACCGGAGGCTTCGACGTTGTCGCAGTGCATCAGCACGAATTCTTCCTGCTGCGCCGGGGACACGATCTCTTCGTTGTACTCGTCGGCGCGTAATGCACGGTCAACCAGCGCCATGCCCATGGCCTTGCGCTCGGCATGCCCGAAGGCCAGGCCGTAGCCGCGAGTGAACTGCGCCAGCTCCGTGGCCGAGCCGACGAACTGGTTGACCATCTCGCACTCGGTGACTTCGATGCTGCCCAGGTTGATCGGGAAACCCAGCTCTTCGGGCTCGATCCACACCTCGACTTCGCCGATGCGAATTTCCCCGGCGAACGGGTGATTGCGGCCGTAACCGCGTTGGGTCGAGTAACCCAGCGCCAACAGGAAACCTTCGTCGCCACGGGCCAGGGCTTGCAGGCGCTGGGCACGATTGGCCGGCAATTCCAGCGGATCGCGGGTGATGTCCGCCACCGCTTCGCCGTTGTCGGATTCGTTCTTGATCAAGCCTTCCTTGGCCAGCAAACCGAGGACGCGGGGGCACGGTTCAAGACTGGCATTCGGGGTGGTTTGCGGCCCCGGGTATTCACCTTCGGCGAGCAGCGCGAAGTCGAGCAGACGATGGGTGTAATCGAAGGTCGGCCCCAGCAGTTGCCCGCCGGGCACATCCTTGAAGGTCGCGGACAAGCGTCGGCTGAGCTGCATGTTCTGCGTGTCGATCGGCAGGCTCGGGCTGAAGCGCGGCAACGTGGTGCGGTAGGCACGCAGCAGGAAAATCGCTTCGACCAGATCCCCCGCCGCCTGCTTGATTGCCAGTGCAGCAAGCTCTTCGTCGTACAGCGAGCCTTCGCTCATCACACGCGCCACGGCCAACGGCAATTGCTGACGGATCTGTTCGACGCTCAGCTCGGTGACCGAGGTATCGCCCCGGCGTTTTTTCGCCAGTAGACGGTGGGCATTGTCGATGGCCTGTTCGCCACCCTTGACGGCTACGTACATCAGGCACGCTCCTCTGCGATACGGGTGCTGCGCGGCAAGCCGATCAGGTCATGGCCGGCAGCGAAAAACAGGTCCAGGCCGCGGGGAAATTCGATGCGGCGTTCACGCTCTCGCCAGAAGCCATCGGCCACCGGCAGCGCCACGTCGTGTGCGCTTTCGATCCCCGGCCCGCGCCACTTCAGCCCTGCCCCGCCGTCGAGGCTTGGCAGTTGAACCAGCAAGGTGCAGGACTGATCCGGGTAGCGATCGTTGCCATGATCGAAGCCGCTCAGGTCGAGCAGATCGTCGGCCGCAAGCAAGGCAAACCGCGCGTCTTCACGCTTGGCGGTCAACGGGCAACCACAGTGGAACGCCAGGTTGGCGCGGATCAGCGGCGTGTCGAAGGACGGCGCCAGCCACAGCGGCGTGTCGACATCCAGCAGTGCCAGGCACAGTGCATAGGTCGCCGGTTCCAATCCTTCAAGGCTCGGAGTCGGTTGCAATGTCTGAATCAGACCGGGACCGGCCAAGGCTTTCATTGCCGCGCGAAAACCGCGCTGGGCATCCAGCACCGGGTCGGCGAACGCCGGTTGCAACAACTGTGCGCTCATCAGTTTTCTCCTCGCACGAGGGTGAAGAATTCGACTTTGGTGGCGGCGGTTTCCGCCTCTTTCTGCGCCCGGCGTTCCGCCTGGGCAGTCGCCAGTGGCGTGATCATTTCCGCCAGCCAGTGACGCTGTTGCGCGCCTTGCAAATGCGCGTCGGCCAGGGCCGCGAGTTCGGCGTGGACCTTGTCGCGGCCCGCCAGGTAGCTGTAGCCGGTGCGGCCATCGGCCAGGCGCACCACGCAGCGGGTCACGCTCATTTCGCCGACGTTGAACGGCGCACCGTTGCCGCCCATGCGACCGCGAACCAGGGTCATGCCGATTTCCGGGGCGCGGATCAATTGGTATTCGATGTCGCGCAGTGCGTCTTCGAAGGGCTGCAATTCACTGCGACGAGCGCGGGCCAGCACGCCGATCCAGTGCTGGCGTTCGGTGTGAGGAACAGGGTTTTGCATGGCGTTCTCCATCAGGTAACGACCTGGTACTGGAAGCGATCCGAACGGCTGGTGGACTGGGCCAGCTCCACCGCACGGCCGTCGCGATCGCGGGAAAGGGTGAACACACTCAGCGCCGGCAAATGCCGGGGCATCATCAAAAGCGCGGCTTCTTCGCGGTTGGGCAGTCGGGCGCCGATCAGGCTTTGGGTACGGGTCAGAGGCATATCCCGTTCGCTGAGGTACTGGCGCAACGAACCACCGGTGTAGTCCGCCAGCAGCGGCGCGTGGCTGGCGCAGTAGCGATGACGGATCAGGCTGACCGGCTGGCCGTCGAGCTTGCGCAAAGTCTGCAATTCGATCATCGGCGCCATCTCGGCAATGCCCAGATGCTGCGCCTCTTCACGGCTGGCAAAGCAGTAGCGACGCTTGAGCAACACCGCCTCGACGCCATGCCCTTGGGCTGAAAGCGACTGGCTGTAGGCACTGTCGGCGGCCATCGGATAGATCAACGGGCGCTCCAGCACTTGCGTGCCTTTGCCCTGGCGGCGCAACAGGCTGCCCTCGAACACCAGCTCATCGATGGCACGACGCAAGGTGTGGCGGTTGACGCCGAAGCGTTCGGCCAACTGCACCTCGGCCGGCAGGAAGTCTCCGGCGCGGTAGTCACCCAGTTCACGACGCAGGATGTCGGCGAGTTCGCGGTACACCGGCTCATCTTGTCTAGACAACTGCATGCTTTAAAAAAAGCGCCCGCAGGCACCCCTCCGAAAATCAGATGAACTGCTTGCGCAGGCGTTGCGAGAGGATGTCGATCAGGCTGACGACAACGATGATCACCAGCAAAACAGCGCAGGTTTGAACGAACTGAAAGGCGCGGATGTTTTCCCACAGGATCACCCCGATCCCGCCCGCACCGACCATCCCCACCACCGTCGCCGAGCGCACGTTGGCTTCGAAACGGTAGAGCGCATACGAAACCCACAGCGGCATCACTTGCGGGATCACGCCGTAGATCACCTCTTGCAGGGCACTGGCGCCGGTAGCGCGAACGCCTTCGACAGGGCCTGGATCAATCGCTTCCACGGCTTCAGCGAAGAGCTTGGCGAGTACACCCGTTGTGCTGATCCACAACGCCAGGACACCGGCAAACGGCCCCAGGCCGACGGCCACCACGAACAACATCGCGAAGACCATTTCGTTGATCGAACGGAAGGCATCCATCACCCGGCGCAGCGGCTGGTGAATCCACCAAGGCGTGATGTTTTCCGAGCAGAGAATGCCCAGCGGCACCGAGCAGACAATCGCCAGCACCGTGCCCCACAAGGCGATTTGTACGGTGACGATCATTTCCTTGAGGTACGAGCGCCATTCATGGAAGTCCGGGGGAAAGAAATCCGCGGCGAATGTCGCCATGTTTCCCGAGTCGCGGTACAGCGCCATCGGATTCATTTCGGCGCCGTGCCAGGCCCAGGCCAGCAGGACCAGAAACAGGCCCCAACCGGCGTATTGCGGCCAGGTACGCTTGCCGACAGCTTCAGCGTGGAGAGTGGTCATGAGGGTTCTCTGAAAAGCGTTTTAAGAGGCGTGACACATCGGTAATGCCTGATGCAAAAACCTGTGGGAGCGAGCTTGCTCGCGATGGCGGTGAATCAGTCGACATCCATGTCGAATGTGCCGACGTCATCGCGAGCAAGCTCGCTCCCACATTTACCGCGCCATGGATCAACCGGCGCTGGCGGTCTTTTTCTCGCTCTTCTCGAGCAAGGTGATGCGCTCTTGCAGCTTGGCCAGCTCGGCGTCGATGTCGGCCAGTTTCTTGGCCTTGTCGGCGGCTTCGAGCTTGGTATCGGCGCTGATGGTGGTGCGCTGCTTGAACAATTCCAGCTGACGGATCGGCAGCAACTGGTCGTCGCTGGACTTCAGGAACTTGCCCAACTGCATGCCCGCGAGCACCGCTTTCTCGGAATCGGTGTCGCCGTAGCTGAAGATGAAATCGCGGATCTTGGTTTTCTCGCTGTCACTCAGCGCCTTGCTCCACACCAACGGGTCGGCCGGGATCAACGGCGACTTCCAGATCACTTTCAGCAGCGCGGCTTTATCAGGCTGGGTGACTTCCAGGCGATCCCAGCTTTCGGTGTTGAAGGTCGCCACATCCAGTTGCCCCTTGGCCACGCTCAAGGCGTTGACTTCATGGCTGGAGTTGAGCGTGCGCTTGAACGCAGTGGCGGCATCGACGTGGTTCTTGGCGAACACGTAATAGCCCGGCACCAGATAGCCCGAAGTGGAGTTCGGATCACCATTACCGAAGGTCAGGTTCTTGGCGTTTTTCAGCATGTCGTCAACAGAGTTGATCGGGCTGTCCTTGCGCACGATCAGCACGCTCCAGTAACCGGCAGCGCCACTGGCGGCAGCGGTCTGGGCGAAGATTTCACCGTTGGAACGGTCCACGGCTTCGATGGCAGCCTTGTTGCCCAACCAGGCGACGTCGACCTTGTTGAAGCGCATGCCCTGGATCAGGCCGGCATAGTCCGAGGCGAACGTGGCGTTGATCTTCAGGCCGGTTTGCTTCTGCATGTCGTCGAGAAATGGCTGCCAGATGCTCTTGAGGTTTTGCGAGGATTCGGTGGACATGATGCCGAAGTTGATGGCTTTTTCTTCAGCCTGGGCTGTGCCCATCACACAGCTGGCGAGCAGTGCTGCACCAGCAAAAACACGACCGATACGGTTCAACATGGAAAGGTTTCCTGAGGGTGAACGGTTGGGAAATTCGGGAGTTGTCACGCGCGCGCCATCACGAGCCGGGGCACGGCTTCGACTGGGCGAAGCTGGTCGGAACACATCAGGCTGGTGTCGATGTCGGCACCATACAAATCGTTGAGGAACTGCCCGCTCAGCTCGGCGGCGCGACCATCGAAATGAATCCGCCCGCCCTTGAGCGCAACGGCGCGCGGGCAATAGCGGGTGGCGTAGTCGACTTGATGCAGCGTCACGACCACGGTCTTGCCGTCGCGGCGGTTGATGTCGGCGAGGATTTCCATGACCTTGCGCGCCGACTCGGGGTCGAGCGAGGCGATCGGCTCATCCGCCAGAATCACCTCGGCACGCTGGGTCAGCGCGCGGGCAATCGCCACGCGCTGCTGCTGACCGCCGGACAGGGTCGAGGCCCGTTGCGCCGCCAGATCGGCGAGGCCGACGCGGTCCAGGGATTCCAGGGCGAATTGTTTTTCTTCGGCGTTGAACAGACACAAATTGCCACGCCAGCGCGGCATGCGACCCAGGCAACCGAGCAGCACGTTGTCGAGCACGCTCAGGCGATTGACCAGGTTGAACTGCTGGAAGATGTAGCCGATGTCGGCCCGCAGGCGGCGCACCTTGCCATTGAGCCGTCCGCTCGCCTGCACTTCCCGCCCCAGCACCTTGACGCTGCCGCCGTTGTTTTTATCGCAACAGGCCAGGCCCGCTAGGTGGCGCAGCAAGGTGGATTTACCGGAGCCGGACGCGCCGATCAGCGCGACCATCTCACCGGCCGCGATGGTCAGTTCGAGGTCGACCAGTGCGGTTTTACGCGCAAAGGTCTTGTTCAGATGATCGACATGGATAGCTGCGTTCATGGGCTTCTCTGTCTGGTTGAACAGCCGTCCGTGGCTGTATTGGAGTTCAACCGACTTTAGGCACCGGGCATGTCAGCCCTATGACTTGCACAAGTCGCTGGTGTAACTATTTGATGAAGGTTTTGTGAAAGGTTGAGCTGTTTGGGCGGTGGGGGAGCTGTGGGAGACAGCCTGCTGGCGATGGCTTTGTGTCAGGCTCTGTAGTTTTTGAGGGTGTACATATCCATTTCTGCGGTAATGGCCGCTGACGGTTTCGCTCTTACAGCGAGTCCCTTTTTCAAACGCCAAAAAGGAACCAAAAGG
>NZ_JBSVXD010000140.1:0-15566 GCF_054070755.1 Pseudomonas sp. SDO5591_S426
GCGGTCAACTGTGGGAGCGAGCCTGCTCGCGATGAGGCCCTTCCAGACGATGGAAATCTTAAGATCCGTCTGGTTTTCGACGACCTGCCAGCCGAGTTGCCCACTGATCTGAACCACTGGTTCGACCAACTCCTGTCCCTGCACAACCCCCACCTGCACATACTGGTCACTTGCCGCCAACGCCCCGACTGGAACCTGCCGCGCCTGATGCTCAACGGTCAGTTGTTGGAACTGGATGCCAGGCAACTGGCCCTGCGGCCCGATGAGTTCGAATCGCTGATCAATGGGCTGGCACCACATACCGACGCGGCTTTGCGCGTACGGCTCTGGCATGAAACCGGTGGTTGGTGCGCGGGTGTTCGCCTGCTATTGCCGTCGGCATTGGGCAATGCACGGCCGTCATTGCTCGGCCAATACCTCGACCGGGAACTGTTGTCGCGCTTGAGCGAAGCACAGCTGGAGATCTTGTTCGGCCTTGCGCATTTGTCCAAGGCCAGCGCTGAGCTTTGCGAGCAACTCTGGGAGGGGCAGCAGGCCGGTGGGGTGTTCAACAGTCTGCTGGAGTGCCAGGCCTTTCTGGTCCCGGTCGATCATCAGCCCGGCTGGTTCCGCCTGTTGCCTGCCGTGGCGCAAACACTGCAAGGCCAATTGAACGGTGCGCCGCTGAACCGCTTGCGCCTGCGTGCCTGTCAGTTGCTCAGTGTGCTGGGGCACGTCGACGATGCCGTCGAGCAAGCCCTGTGCGCCGATCAGCCGGAAGTCGCCGCCAACTACATGGAGCGTTTGTGGCTCAGCTGGATTCTCGGCGAACGACACCTGAACAAGCTCATGGACTGGCGTGAACGCATCGAACCGCAATTACTGCAAAGCAGTCCGCGTTTGATTTACCTGTGCGCCAAGGCCTTGTTGTTCAGTGGTCGACTGGATGAAGCCGAAGCGTGCCTGCAACGTCTCGGGCACTTTTTGCCGCTGCCCGATCCGCAGCGAAACCAGCGCCTGATGGCCAACTGGCAGGGCCTGTTCGGCACCTTGCACGCCCTGCGCGGCAACACCGAGACGGCTCGCCTGCACTGTCGCGCCGCCCTTGAAGACCTGACCACAGAGGACTGGCTGTCGGTGTTGTTGTGCCAGTGCATCCTGGCGCGCATCGCCATGCAAACCTCTGAGCTGTCCGAGGCGCAAACGCTGCTGCAATCTTCGCTGGAGCTCGCCCGGCGTCAGGGCAGTCATGAATCGGAAGTCTTGGTCAACACGGACAGGGCGCGGTTGATGATGCTTCAGGGCGACTTGAACCAGGCGCAAACGCTGTTGCGCACTGAGCTCAAACGTTTGAACAGCAACCGGGCGCAGCCGTATCCATTGCTCGGTCGGTTACTGTTCCAGCACGGCGAGTTGCTGTTGCAACAGGGCCATATCGGCGAAGCCGAGCAGGTCGCGCAGGCCGGGTTGATACAGGTGCGCGACTGCTGCGCGCCGTTTGTACTCAATGGCTACCTGTTGTTGTCCGAGATTGCCTCGCGCAATCAGCAACCGGAGAAGGCGCACCTGATGCTGTACGAAGCCGAGCGGCGCATGCATTGGGGCAAGATCGACAGCGCTTGTTATGAAGGGCCGATTGCTGCGCAAAAAGCCCGGATTGCACAACGCGAGCAACCGGCACCCACCCGCTTGAGCGTCGTGCCGGATTATCAGGATGACCTGACGCCCCGCGAGGTCTCGGTGCTCAAGTTGCTGGCCGAAGGCATGTCGGTGCGTGAAGTCGGCAGCCGCCTGTTCATTTCAGAAAACACCGTCAAGACCCACGCCAAGAACATCAACGTCAAGCTCGGCGCCTGCCGCCGTACCCAGGCCATCAACAGCGCCAAGGCGATGGGCATCCTCGCTTGAATGTCCGCTGTCTGCCGCCACCCACCTGATCCGGGTGGCGGCGCCGCGCCAGTGATGATCAACCATGCAGCCAGACCCCACGCATGGCTGCCTGAGCGCGGCCGCGTCCTGACAAAAACAAGAGAGAGGTAGTGATGAGCGCCATCGAGAGTTCACCGAGTACCGACATCCGCACGATCCTGGAAAAACAGCGGGCGGCCTTTCTGGCTCGCGAACCCTACAGCCTCGAAGAACGTTGCGAGTTGCTCGATCGGGCGATCGGCTTGCTGGTCAAGCATGAGCAGGAAATCATCGATGCCCTGACCGCCGATTTCGGCCATCGCAGCCCCGGTTTCTCCAAGGGCAGCGAGGTGCTGTCGCCGTTGGCGGCACTCAAGCAGACCAAGGCCGAACTGGCCGAATGGATGCGCCCGGAAAAACGCCAGGCTCGCACCGGTGACGCCTGGGTGCAATATCAGCCGTTGGGCGTGGTGGGCATCGTCACTGCCTGGAACGTGCCGGGCTACATGGTGTTCAGCGGTTTGGCCGGTGCCTTGGCGGCCGGCAACCGGGTGATGATCAAACCGTCGGAATTCACCCCGCAGACCTCGGCACTGATCGCGCGGCTGATCCGCTCGGTCTACGCCGAAGAGGAAGTGGCGGTGGTGCTTGGCGGGGCAGAGGTCGGCCAGACCTTCTGCGGCCAGCCGTTCGATCACCTGCTGTTCACTGGCGCCACCAGCATCGGCAAACACGTGCTGCGCGCGGCGGCGGAAAACCTGGTGCCGGTGACCCTGGAACTGGGCGGCAAGTCGCCGACGATCATTTCCCGCACCGCTGATTTCAAGGACGCGGTGGCCAAGGTGGTCATCGGTAAATTGCTCAACGCCGGCCAGCTGTGCGTGGCCCCCGACTATGTTTTCGTTCCGCGAGAGTCGGTGGATGCGTTCATCGGCGTGGCCAAAGCGGTGGTCGCGAAGTTCTTCCCGACGCTCAAGGACAACCCCGAATACACCTCGATCATCAATGCTCGCCACCACGAACGTTTGCAGGGTTACCTGAACGAAGCACGCGAGGCCGGTGTCGAGCTGATCGAGCTGAACGCCGCCGCTGAAGATTTCAGCGAGGGCGCGCGCAACAAGATCGTGCCGACCCTGCTGCGCAATCCCGGTGATGACTTGCAGGTGATGCAGGACGAGATCTTCGGCCCGCTGCTGCCGATCATTCCTTACGACGACATCAGCGAAGTGATCGCCCGGATCAACGCCCGGCCACGGCCGCTGGCGCTGTATTACTTCGGCAACGACGCCGCAGAAGAGGCACTGGTCCTCACGCGTACCTGCTCGGGCGGCGTGACCCTCAATGGCGTGTTGAGCCATGCCAGCACCGAAGGCCTGCCGTTCGGCGGCGTCGGCCAGAGCGGCATGGGCGCCTACCACGGCATCGACGGTTTCCGCACGTTCAGCCACGCCAAAGCGGTGTTGCGCACAGCGGCCAACCCGGCCTGAACCCCACACTATTCTTGAGAGAACTGCCATGAAAGCTGCCGTATTCCATCAGGTTGGAGCCCCACTGGTCATTGAAGAAGTGGGCATCAGCAAACCGGGCCCGCGTGAAGTGTTGATCCGTACCAAAGCGGTGGGTGTCTGCCATTCTGATTTGCACGTGATCGATGGTTCGTTTCCGTATCCGGGGCCGCTGGTGCTGGGCCACGAGGCGGCCGGTGTGGTCGAACAGGTCGGTTCCGAAGTGCGCTCGGTCAAGCCCGGCGATCATGTAGTCACGTGCCTGACCGTGTTCTGTGGCCATTGCGACCACTGCGTGACCGGTCATCTGGCGCGCTGCGTGTCGCCGGAAACCAAGCGCGGCAAGGATGAAGAGTCGCGCCTGACTTACGTGCAAAAGCCGATCCCGCAATTCGTCAACCTGTCCGGGTTTGCCGAGCAGATGCTGGTGCATGAAAACGCCTGCGTGGCGATCCGTCGCGACATGCCGCTGGACCGCGCCGCTTTGCTCGGTTGCGCCGTCACCACTGGCACTGGCGCGGTGTTCAATACCGCCAAGGTACGTCCGGGCGAAACCGTGGCAGTGATCGGCTGCGGCGGTATCGGCCTGGCCGCGATCAACGGCGCGGCGCTGGCCGGGGCAGGGCGGATCATCGCCATCGACATGCTCGATTCGAAACTGGAACTGGCCAAACAGTTCGGTGCCACCGACGTGATCAACGGCCGCGATGGCGACGCGGCCAAACAGGTTTTGGAGTTGACGCGCGGCGGCGTGCATCACTCCTTCGAATGCATCGGCCTCAAGCAGACCGCCGAGCAGGCGTTCGCCATGCTGGCGCGCGGCGGCACCGCCACTGTGATCGGCATGCTCAAGCCGGGCCTGAAAATCGAACTGGACCCGCTGCAGTTGCTGCACGAACGACGCATCCAGGGTTCGTTGATGGGCTCCAACCGCTTCCCGGTCGACATGCCGCGCCTGGTGGATTTCTACATGGCCGGCAAGCTCAAGCTCGACGAGATGATTTCCCAACGCATCCGCCTCGACCAGATCAACGAAGCGTTCGATGAACTGCGTCGCGGTGAGCTGGCGCGTTCGGTGATCGTTTTCGACTGAACCCCATATTTACCCTGTAGGAGCGAGCTTGCTCGCGATAGCGGTAGGACAGTCAGTGCAAATGTTGAATGTGCAGACGCCATCGCGAGCAAGCTCGCTCCCACAGGGGATTGTGGTTATGCCGAATGGCTTTTGGAGTTGATGGATGGACATTGAATTCTCAGTGCACGAACAAGCCTTTCGCGAGGATGTCCGGGCCTTTCTGCGTGACAATCTGCCAAGTGAATTGTCCGAGCGCATTTCCCTAGGCAAACGCCTGAGCAAAGAGCATCAGGTGCAATGGATGCAGATCCTCGACCGCCAAGGCTGGCTGGCGCCGGGCTGGCCGCAGGAGTTCGGCGGCACCGGATGGAGTGCCGTGCAGAAACATATTTTCGATGAAGAATGCTTTGCGGCGGGTGCACCGAAAGTGGTGTCGTTCGGTTTGAAAATGGTCGCACCGGTGATCATCAAGTTCGGCACAGCGGAGCAGAAAGCGCATTTTCTGCCGCGAATTCTTTCCTGCGAAGACTGGTGGTGTCAGGGCTACTCCGAACCGGGTGCGGGCTCCGATTTGTCGTCGTTGAAAACCCGCGCCGTGCGCGAAGGCGATCACTACGTGGTCAACGGCCAGAAAACCTGGACCACCCTGGCGCACTTTGCCGACTGGATGTTCTGCCTGGTGCGCACGGACCTCGAGGCCCGTCAGCAGCGCGGCATTTCCTTTTTGCTGATCGACATGAAAACCCCGGGCATCACCGTGCGCCCAATCATCACCCTCGACGGCGAACACGAAGTCAACGAAGTGTTCTTCGACAACGTGAGGGTGCCGGTGGCCAATCTGGTCGGGCAGGAAAACGAAGGCTGGACCTGCGCCAAATACCTGCTGACCCACGAACGCACCAGCATCGGCGGCATTGCCCAGAACAAGGCGTTGCTCAGCCGTCTCAAGCGCATTGCCAGTCAGGAAGTGCGTGACGGCAAACCCTTGATCGAAGACCCGCTGTTTCGCACGCAGATCGCTGAAGTCGAGATGCAGTTGATGGCCGCCGAGATGAGCAACCTGCGAACCCTGGCCGCCACTCAAAACGGCGATGTACCCGGTGCCGAAAGTTCGTTCCTGAAGATCAAGGGCACCGAGATCCGGCAGGCCATCACCTACCTGATCAGCAAAGCGGTGGGGCCGTATGCCTTGCCGTTCATTGAGGATGAACTCGGTTATGGCGACGAGCCGTTGCTCTACACCGACTACAGCAGCGCGGCCACCTACCAGTATCTGGATGCGCGCAAAGCCTCGATTTACGGCGGGGCCAATGAAATCCAGAAGAACATCATCGCGAAAATGATCCTCGAACTGTAAGGCGCCACGATCATGGATTTCAAACTGACAGAAGAGCAATTGATGTTGCAGGAAACCGCCGCGCGCCTGGTGCGTGACGTCTACGGTTTCGAGCATCGCGAGCAATACCGCCAGAGCCCACACGGTTTCAGTGCGCCGTTCATGCAGCAATTGGGCGAACTGGGCCTGTGCGCCGTGCCCTTTGCCGAAGTCTATGGCGGATACGGCGGCAGCGGCGTGGAGAACATGCTGATCATGACCGAACTGGGCCGGGGCCTGTGCCTTGAACCTTATTTGCACTCGGTGATTTTCGCCGGTGGCCTGATCGCCCAGTTGGGCAGCAACGCCCAGAAAGACCGGTTGTTGCCGCAAGTCGGCAGCGCCAGCCTGCAACTGGCGGTCGCCCTTGATGAGCCGCAGAGTCACTACCAGTTGCACGACGTTCAGAGCGTCGCCGAGCCGGTCACTGGCGGCTGGACGCTCAATGGTCGCAAGTCGGTGATCATCGGCGGGCAAAGCGCCGGGCTGGTCCTGGTGTCGGCGCGCACCAGCCACGGGGTTCGGGACGAGAAGGGCATCAGCCTGTTCCTGGTCGATCCGCAGGCCAGCGGTGTCCGTCGGCGCATTTTCGAGACCATGGACGGGCGCAAGGCCTGCGAGCTGTACCTTGAAGACGTGTTCGTCAAAAGCGATGCGGTGCTCGGCGAACTGGGCAATGCCTTGCCGGCGCTGCGTTATCAGCAAGGCCGCTGTATCGCCGCACAATGCGCCGAAGCCGTTGGCAGCATGGAAGCGGCGTGCGCATTGACCCTCGATTACCTGAAGACGCGCCAACAGTTCGGCCAGCCGATCGGCAAGTTCCAGGTGTTGCAGCACCGCATGGTCGATATGCGCATCGAGCTGGATCAGGCGACCTCGATGACCTTGCTCGCCGCGTGTGTCGCCGATCAGGCCGACAGTGAAGAACGCAGCCGTATTCTGGCGGCGGCCAAGTTCATCGTCAGTCGCGCCAGTCGTTTTGTCGCAGACCAGGGTATCCAGTTGCATGGCGGCATCGGCCTGACCTGGGAGTACATGCTGTCGCACCATGCCAAGCATTTGCTGATGGTCGCGCGTCAGTTTGGCGACGACGATCATCATTTGCAGGCCTATGCGAAGTTGATGCGGGTGGCGTGAGGCAAAGCCTGTTTATCGAGGACCAATGGTCGGATCGGTCCTGATTGAGCTGCTATTTTTACAAGCACCCACCGCTTGCTTGTAGAGGAGACGCAGCATGGACCGATTCACCGGCGGTTGCCTGTGTGGCAACGTTCGCATTGTGGCCTCGGGACGTCCCTATCGAGTCGGGCTCTGCCACTGCCTCGACTGCCGCAAACATCATGGCGCGCTGTTTTACGCCTCGGCGATATTCCCTCAGGACGCCGTGAAGATCGAGGGTGAAACACGCGACTACGGCGGGCGCTTTTTCTGCCCCCGCTGCGGCTCGTCGGTGTTTGCCCGCAGTGACGACGAAATCGAAGTGAACCTGGGCTCGCTGGATGCCCCGGATCAACTCAAACCCACCTACGAAAGCTGGACCGTGCGGCGCGAATCGTGGTTGCCGGCGTTTCCCCTCGCCAGACACTACGAGCATGATCGTGAGGGAACCGGGCGCGTTGAGGAGTAGGGCACGCAGCCGCTCAAACAGCTTGTCGTAGCGCTTGCATCAACTGCCGCACGCACTGCGCTTCGACAACGCCTTGCTCTGCGCCTTGCTCAAACACCGCGCAACACGCCGAGGTTTCGCCATCGGAGCAACGGTAAACCGCGATGACGCTACCGGGCCCGCCGCCGGTGTGCCCGCAAGAAGTCAAACCGCCCTCGATTTCGCCCTGCATCACACCCAGTCCATAACCCGGGACAACCCAAGGGCGACCGGCAATCGGACCGCCCAAGATCCGCACCGTCTGCATTTGCTCGAGCAATGGTGTGGGCAGAAGATGCCCGGCGAGCAATCGATCGAGGAACAGCGCCGCCTGTGAAACGGGGCCGATCAGCAAACCGTGATAGACCCACGCCGGGTCGTAGTTCGGGCAGGTTTCGGCTAAATCCACGCGGGATGTGGCAAATCGAACATTCGACAGGCCAAAGGGCATCAGCGCGCGTTGACTGACGGCCTCTTCAATCGTCAGCTCCGTGACCTGTTCAATCAGCCTGGCGATAAGCATGTAGCCAACGTTCGAGTAGCGCCAAGCTGTTCCGGGGCTGTATCGAAGCCGGGTGCCTTCCAGACGTTGCATCATTTCCTCCGCCGACCAGGCGGATTCATGGTTGGCGACGGCGGCGTGATAGGGCGCCAGTTCGCCATAATCGGCGAGCCCCGCCTCATGCCGCAGCAGTTGGCGCAAGGTAAAAGGTTGATCGGGGAGCGGGTCGTCCAGCCCGACCCGACCATCGCGCACCAGCGTCAGGGCGGTCGCGGCCAGGACTGTTTTGGTGAAGCTCCACCAAGGGACCATGATCGGCGGTTCATCGGGCGTCAGCGACTGGCCGTTCGAGATGAGTGAAATCAGCATGGATGGCCCTTGGAATGGAAAGTGAGTCGGCAGGATAGCCCATTGAATGTCGAAGATGAGCTCCGCCACGGACAGAAAACGAACCATCCGGACAGATCGCGCACAGATTTCCTGCTCGCGGAAATTTGTAACATTCAATCTCAGTTCGCCACAGATATTAGGCAGCCCAACGCTTTATCAATGAGGCTGCATCGTGTTTCAACGTCTTCTGTGTTCGCTGTCTGTTTTGAGCTTGTCCATCGCGGCCGCGCATGCCGCCGAGTCTGTTCCACTCAACACCCCGCGCCTGAAAGGCATGGACAACTTCCGCGATCTCGCCGGCACCACCACCGCGTACTCGACGGCCAATGACGGCACGATGCGCGCCGGTGTGTTCTACCGCTCCAATGCGGTGACCCCGACCGCAGCGGATCTGACCATTCTCAACAGCCTCGGCATCAAGGCGGTCTACGACCTGCGCACCCCGAGCGAGATCGCCGCTACGCCAGACACGCTGCTGACCGGCGCGACCTACAGCAACATCGACATCATCGGCGCCACCACGTCCGGCTCGAACATCACCAGTATCTCCTTCACCAGTGCCGCTCAAGCCTTCGCCATGATGCAAGAGACCAACCGCGCGTTCGTCAAGGATGCGGGGATGCGCAGCCAGTTCAACAGACTGTTCAACGAACTGGCCGGGGTCGACGGCGCCGCGTTGTTCCATTGCACCGCCGGCAAGGATCGCACCGGCTGGACCGCCGCCGTGCTGCTGAGCATCGCCGGGGTCGACAGCGCTACGATCATGAGCAACTACCTGGCAACCAACGACTACACCGCCGCGCGGATGGCGGCGACCCTCGCGGCAATGCCGCCGAGCATGGCGGCGATCTATGCGCCGCTGCTCGGCGTGGACGCCAGTTATCTGCAAGCCGGCCTGGACCAGGTGACCGCGCAATACGGCAGCATGGACAACTACCTCAAGCAAGGTTTGGGTCTGTCCCAGGAAACCATCTATGTGCTGCGCGGCAAGATGGTCGAATACAACAGCCTGCCCGGTCAGCCAGGCTTTGTCGGCAACGCTGCCGCCGGTGCGCAACTGTTGCAACAGTTGCAGAACTCCAGCCTGTCGGGCACCTACAGCGATTACAACTACTACCTGCAATCGGCGATTGATGCCGGGACGCTCGGCGGCGTCGAGTCCACCGTCGGCGGTCAGGTGCACGCCGATGCTGCCAGCTACCTGCTGCGCCAGAGTGCGCTGATCGATCAAGCCGCAGCGCCGTTCAGCAGCGGCACGGACCTCAAGGTCGGCCAGTATCGGTTGTGGAGTACGGCCCTGGCGGGCTACCTCGGCACCGACGGTTCGTCCCATGCGCAGAGCAGCAACGAACACAGCCAAGGGGCGATGGTGGGCCTGACCCAGCGCTTTTCCGAACAGCTCAGCGCCTATGGCGGCTTCGGCTATAGCAAGGGCAGCGTTGGCGGGGCGGGAGGTGAAGTGGACACCGACCTGACGTTCTTCACCGCTGGCGCACGTTTCGCGCCGGATGGCCTGGAGCGCGGGGTGTTTGTCGATGCAGACGCCAGCGCCGGCTGGCTCGACTACGACAGTAAACGCGACCTCGGTGGCGGCCTCGGCACGGCCAAGGGCGACAGCCATGGCAACCTCAGCGGTTTGACTGTGGCGCTGGGCTACCGTGTGCCGGTCAGCGGCGTGACCCTCGAACCGAGCCTCGGCGTGCGCGTCAGCCATCTGGACCTGTCGGGTTTCCAGGAGAAAGGCAGCGAACTGGCCCTCGACGTCGACGGCATCCAGGAAACCCGCCGCAGTGCCGTGGCCAATCTCAACGCGTCGTTTGCGTCGATCAACATGGGCGCCTGGCAACTGGTGCCGGGTGTGCAGGTGGGCTACGAGCATGTGCTGGGTGATCACGAGGTTGATAGCGAAGGGCATCTGCTGGGCCTGGATATCGAACAGCGCGCAGCCTTCGATAATCGGGATCAGTTCATCGGCGGTGTCAATCTCATGGCCAACCTCGGCGCACTGAGCGTGGGAGCCGAAGTCGGCGCCAGCGGTGGAGGCGACAGCCACGGTAGCTATGGCAGCCTCAAGGCCAGTTATCTGTTCTGACGGAACATATTCACTGGAGCTAATTGTGGGAGCGAGCTTGCTCGCGATGGCGGTGTGTCAGTCGCCATGGGGGTTGGATGTGCTGACGCATTCGCGGGCAAACTCGCTCCCACAGGGTTTTGCGGTGAACACGAGATTTGCGGAGGGCCTCGCTCCCAGCAGCTGATAACAATCAGCCTGGATATCGCATTCGCAAACTCTTTCTCACCTCAGCCGGGCTGACGCCGTAGGCGTTCTGGAAATACTGGCAAAACCTGCCGACGTTGCTGAAGCCGTATTGCAGGGCAACGTCGGTGACCGAAGGTGCGGCGCCTTGGGCCAGTTCGGCGTAGGCACGTTCCAGGCGAACCTGCCGCTGATAGGCAACGATCGACGTCCCCATGAACCGTTGAAAACCATCCTGGAGCGCGCGCAGGCTGACATTGCTTAGCCGTGCCAGATCAGTGCCGCTGACCAAATTGTCGGGATGTTCCTGAATGTATTCGACAGCCAGCTTCACATGCCGTGGCGCGACTTGCGGGGCAGGGTGTTTGAGCGCTTGCGTGAAGTTGTGCGGCCAGGCTTCCAGCACCGCATCAACCAGCATTTCCTGAAGGCGCGAAGGCATCAGCGAGCCCGTGTTCATCAGCAAGTCGAATTCGCTTCCCGTGGCCAGTTCCACCAAGGCCTTGATGCCCTGGAAGGCCGCTGCATTCAGGTCCACCACCGGCTCGAAACGCAACTTGTCGAGGATCGGTTTGCCCAGCAGCGTCGAGAGTCGCTCGGTGAACAGCGCTCGCCTGATCGACACGCCGTAGTGCGCATGATCATCGCTGAAACGCATCGAGCGAACGTCGGCCTTGTCGATCGCCAGGCCAACCTGGGTAAAACCGACCGTCTCAGTGGCGTGATTGAAAATGATCTTGCCGGCGGTAGGAATGACGAAGGTGATTTCGTCCAGCGGGGCCGGAAAGTCAACGCTGAAGTCGCCACGGTAGTACATGCGGCGAAAGCTGACGCCTTCGTGCCTGCCGTAGACGCCGCCGATGATGATGCTGCTCGGCAGCGGCGGTGTGTCGGCGTAAAGGTTGCCGAACATTTTGCAAAACAGCGCGCCAAAGTCGTCGCTGCTCATGTCGTCGGACCGGAGGATTATCTGCTTGCGGGTCGTGCTTGAGTACACCTGAAGTGTCACCTTGAAGGGATGCGCCAAGACGTTATCAGGTGTGAATGACAGGTTGGTGACGCTTGGCGGAACACCGGCACACGTCTCGCCTACAAGTCGACTTATCATTAATTTCCGAATGTTTCCGGGTTAATCAATTAAGTCTCATCGAATAACTCGATCTGATTAACCAACAATTCACGGTTTTTTTGATGACGCAACGCCACGATAATTTCGCCACTATCAATGCTCAGAGGCAGTTCGCGATGGCGAAGGAAGGAAGCTACACCGGCACCGCAAAATGGCTGCATTGGGGCATGGCGCTGATCTGGGTGGCGGCCTGGGTCATCGGGATTGTGGCGACGCATTGGCGCGATGAATTCAACGCTCACCATGAACTCACTTTCCTGCACAAGGCGATGGCCAGCACGTTGCTGTTTCTCATCGTCGCGCGTATCGCCTGGCGGTTGAGTCATCCGGCGCCGGCGCTACCGGATTCGATGAGCCCCATGATGAAGCGCGGCGCGTATGTCGGGCACCTGCTGCTTTACGCCGTGGCGTTGATCGGATTGCCGCTGTCGGGCTGGTATTGGAGTTCGGTCGCGGATAAACCGATCATGGTGGCGGCGTTGTTCGCACTGCCACCGCTGGTCGATCCTGATCAGAGCCTGTACGACCTGGCCAAGGCGATTCACACCTACACGGCCTGGTTGTGTGGCGCCCTGATCGGCGGTCATGTGCTGGTTGCGCTCAAGCATCACTTCGTTGAAAAGGACGACGTACTCAAGGGCATGTTGCCGGAGCGCGGCAACTGATACTTAGCTGCGTCGCTCGGCCACCAGCAGCAACGACTGCGGCAGCGGGCTTTGCGGGTGCTGCGGCTCGCGCAGGCCGGTCAGTTGAAAACCCGCCATGTCCAGCGCAGTGAACCAACTGGACAAGGTGCGCAAGTACCACGGCATCGGTTGCCACCGGCCCTTGAACCCGGCGAAGGTCTCTTCTCGCCAGCCATCCTGATAATCGCCGGCTGCTGCGGCCCACGGATGCAGCGTCTGGATCACCAGCGCGCCGCCGGGGGCGAGCAGGGCGTGCATGGCGGCGAGCAGGGGGATGATGTCCTGGTGCAACAGGGCGAAGTTGGCGCAGATCACGTCGTAATCGCGGCCGATGTCCACTTTCGCCTCCACCAACTCTTCATAACTCGCCAGATGCACCGGCGAAGTGCCTGTCGTCTCCGCCGCCTCGACCAGCGTCGCATCGCCATCCACACCCACCACATGGATACCCCGGTCGGCGAGTGCACGCAATAGCCAACCTTCGCCGCAACCCAGGTCGAGCACGCGCTCGGGCTGACGACTCAGCACCGCCAGCAGGACGGCCTGGTCGGTGACCTGGCGGCGGCTTTCGATGCTGCCGCTGCGCACGGCTTCGATCCAGTTGTGGGCGTTGTCATGCCAGCTTTGCAGGAGGGTGGATTCGAGGGTCGGCATGTCGATGTCCAGCGCTGATGGTTGAAGGAAAGCATAGGACCGGTCGTAGGTCATTGCCGAAAAGCACAAGACTTGCGGCTGAAAAGCCGGATAATGGCCGCCATTCGTTTAGCTCGTTATTCTGGTAATCCCGCATGGAAATCAAGGTCAATTTTCTCGACAACCTTCGACTTGAAGCCAAGTTCGACGACTTCACGGTGGTGGCCGACCAACCGATTCGCTACAAGGGCGATGGTTCGGCACCGGGTCCGTTCGATTACTTCCTGGCTTCGTCGGCGTTGTGCGCGGCTTACTTTGTGAAGTTGTACTGCCAGACGCGCAATATTCCCACCGAGAATATCCGCCTGTCGCAGAACAACATCGTTGACCCGGAAAACCGCTACAACCAGATTTTCAAGATTCAAGTCGAGTTGCCGGCGGATATCTCCGAAAAGGATCGCCAGGGCATCTTGCGTTCCATCGACCGTTGCACCGTGAAAAAAGTGGTGCAGGCCGGGCCTGAGTTCGTGATCGAAGAGGTGGAAAACCTCGACGCCGATGCCCAGGCGTTGCTGATGCCTGCTTCCATTTCGGAAGCGGGCACCTATATCGCCGGCAAGGACCTGCCGCTGGAGCAAACCATCGCCAACATGTCGGGCATTCTGGCCGGCCTGGGCATGAAGATCGAAATCGCTTCGTGGCGCAATATCGTGCCCAACGTGTGGTCGCTGCATATCCGCGATGCGCACTCGCCGATGTGTTTTACCAACGGCAAGGGTGCAACCAAGGAAGGCGCGCTGGCCTCGGCGCTGGGCGAATTCATCGAGCGACTGAACTGCAACTTCTTCTACAACGATCAGTTCTGGGGTGAAGAACTCGCCAATGCGCCGTTCGTGCATTACCCGAACGAGCGCTGGTTCCAGCCGGGCCCTAAAGATGCGCTGCCGGCCGAGATTCTCGATGAATACTGCCTGAAGATTTACAACCGCGATGGCGAGTTGCGCGGCTCGCATCTGTACGACACCAACTCCGGTAATGAAGAGCGCGGCATTGTTTCGCTGCCGTTTGTGCGCCAGTCGGATGGCGAGGTGGTGTACTTCCCGTCCAACCTGATCGAAAACCTGTACCTCAGCAACGGCATGAGTGCCGGTAATACGTTGGCCGAAGCGCAGGTGCAGTGTCTGTCGGAAATTTTCGAACGCGCGGTCAAGCGCGAAATCATCGAAGGCGAATTTGCCCTGCCGGATGTACCGGCCGAGGTGCTGGCGAAGTACCCGGGGATTCTGGCCGGTATTCAGGCGCTGGAAGAGCAGGGCTTCCCGGTGCTGGTGAAGGATGCGTCGCTGGGTGGCGAATTCCCGGTGATGTGCGTCACGCTGATGAACCCGCGTACCGGCGGTGTGTTCGCTTCGTTCGGCGCGCACCCGAGTCTTGAAGTGGCACTGGAACGCAGCCTCACGGAGTTGCTGCAAGGCCGCAGCTTCGAAGGCTTGAACGATCTGCCGCAGCCTACTTTTGAAGGCCACGCGGTGACCGAGCCGAATAACTTCGTCGAGCACTTCATCGACTCCAGCGGCGTGGTGTCGTGGCGCTTCTTCAGTGCCAAGTCGGATTACGAATTCGTCGAGTGGGACTTCTCCGGCCAGGGTGAAAACTCCAACACCGAGGAAGCCGCGACGCTGTTCGGCATTCTCGAAGGCATGGGCAAAGAAGCCTACATGGCGGTGTATGAACACATCGGCGCAACGGCCTGCCGCATCCTGGTGCCGGATTATTCGGAGATCTATCCGGTCGACGATCTGATCTGGGATAACACCAACAAGGCGTTGTTCTTCCGCGCCGACATCCTGAATCTGCATAGCCTGGACGAAGCCGAACTGAAGAGTCTGGTAGAGCGTCTGGTCGAAAGTGAGCTGGACGATTACACCGACATCACCACGTTGATCGGCATCGAATTTGACGACAACACCGCTTGGGGTCAGTTGACGATCCTGGAATTGAAACTGCTGATCTATCTCGCCTTGCAGCAATTCGAAGAGGCGAAAGAAGCGGTGGAAATGTTCCTGCAGTACAACGACAACACGGTTGAGCGCGGCTTGTTCTACCAGGCTGTGAATGCGGTGCTGGAGATGGAACTGGACGAAGACCTGGAGCTGGAAGACTACGAGGCCAATTTCCGCCGGATGTTCGGCAGCGAGCGGATCGACGCAGCGATCGGCTCGGTGAACGGCAGCGTGCGTTTCCATGGCCTGACGCCGACGAGCATGAAATTGGAAGGGCTCGATCGTCATCTGCGTTTGATCGACAGCTACAAGAAACTGCACGCGGCGCGAGCCAAAGTGGCTGCCTTGTCCAGTTGATAGCTGTCGGGTCCTGAACCCGTTTCACATCCGTTTCACCCTGACGCCCGATGCATTGCATCGGGCGTTTTGTTTGTGCGCCAGGCATGGCGCGTTGCGCGCAAGCGCAACTGGCTTGGCTG
>NZ_JBSVXD010000141.1:0-15534 GCF_054070755.1 Pseudomonas sp. SDO5591_S426
CATTCCAAAGTAGGAGCTGCCGCAGGCTGCGATCTTTTGACTTTTCAGGCGTTATTCGCCTGGCCGCCGCGCCGGGAAAACCAGCTCAAAACAGGTAACGCCATCCACACTGCTGACGCTGTACGCGCCGTTGTGCAGTTGCATGATCGTCGCCACGATCGACAGGCCCAGGCCATTGGATTGCGCCGAGCGTTCGCGGGATTCGTCGACCCGGTAGAAGCGTTCGAACAGCCTGGGCAGGTGCTCGGCGGGAATGGTCTGGCCGTGGTTGCGCACTTGCAGGTGGATGCCGTCGGTCTGTGGTGTGGCTTGGATATGCAGCGCTGAGTCAGGCGCGCCGTACTTGATCGCATTGGCGCACAGGTTGGCCAGGGCACGACGCAGCAGCATCGGTTCGGCCCAGATCACGCCGCTGCCCCGGGCATCGATGCGGATTCCGACATCCGCCGCAAGACCTTCGAAATAGTCGGCCATGCGTTCCATCTCGTCGGCGGCGTCCAGTTCCTGGCGTTGGCGCAAGGCGCTGGCCGGGTCGGTACGCGCGAGGAACAGCATGTTGTCGAGCATGCGCGCCAGGCGTTCGAGCTCCTCGACATTGGACGCGAGCAACTGTTGATAGGCCTCGATGCTGCGGTTCTGCTGCAAGGCGACCTGGGTTTCACCGAGCAGATTGTTGATCGGCGTGCGCAGCTCATGGGCCATGTCGGTCGACACTTGGCCCAGTTGCACGAAGCCTCTGCCGAGGCGATCGAGCATGGCATTGAAGGCGTCGATCATCGGCAGCAGTTCCAGCGGCGCACCCTGGCTGTCGAGGCGCTCGCCGAGGTTGCCCACGCCGATGCCTTGTGCATGTTGGGCCACGCGCCGCACCGGCAGCAGGCCGCGCTGCACCAGCACGTAGCCGGACAGTGCCAGCAGAATCGCCGCCACGCTGGCGAACAGATAAACGTTGAGCCGGTAATTGGCGAGCACCGCCGTGCGCTCGGTCATCAGGCGCCCGGTGACCACTTCCAGGGTGCCCTGGTCGCCCGAGTCTATGGTCGCCGCCAGTGCCGAAAAAGGCACCCCGTTGATGTTGGGCAAGTGATGCACGTCGCCAAGGCTCAGCGGGTGATTGAGAGGCATCGGCGCCAGCGTTGGCATGCTCAGGTTGCCCGGATTGACCACCAGCAACGGTGTTTGGCCAGGCGCGCCGATGGTCAGCAAGGCTTCGCGATTACCCAGCATGTTCTGGAACAGCGCCGGTTTGGTCCGAATCAGCTCCAGGGTATTGCTATCGTTGAGGAACGTGCGCAGTTGATCGATGCGGGTAATCAGGGCGGCATCGTCGCGCCGGATCAATTCGTGCTCCAGGTCGTGGTACAACGCCACGCCCAATGCGGTCAGCGAAACAAACGCGAGAAACGCAAACACCAGCGCCAGATGCAGCGTCAGGGAATGGCGCAGACGGGACAGGCCGTTCATGGCTGCGTATCGAAGCGGTAGCCGATACCGCGCACGCTGTGGATCAACTTGAGCTGGAACGGGTCGTCGACCTTCAACCGCAACCGGCGAACGGCGACATCCACCACGTTGGTGTCACTGTCGAAGTTCATGTCCCAAACCCGCGAGGCGATCATCGAGCGCGACAGCACTTCACCCTGATGCGTGGCGAACAGGTGCAGCAGGGCGAATTCCTTGTTGGTCAGGGTAATGCGCGTGCCGGCGCGGGTGACGCGGCGCTTGAGCACGTCGATTTGCAGGTCCTCGATTTGCAACTGTTCTTCTTCACGGGTGGGGCCGCGGCGGGTCAGGGTGCGCAGGCGGGCGACCAGTTCGGCGAAGGAAAACGGCTTGATCAGGTAGTCGTCGGCGCCCAGTTCCAGGCCCTTGATGCGGTCGGCGATGTCATCGCGGGCGGTGAGGAACAGCACCGGGGTGTCGGCTTCCTTGCGCAGGCGGCGCAGGACTTCCCAGCCGTCCATTTTCGGCATCATCACGTCCAGCACGATCACATCGAAATTGTGTTCCAGCGCAAGGTGCAAGCCATCGACGCCGTCGCGGGCCAGGCTTACGGTGTAACCGAGCTCCTGCAAGCCGTTGAGCAGGTAATTACCGGCCTTGGGTTCATCTTCGACGACGAGAATGTTCATGGGGTTCTGCCAGGTGTGGGGTCAGCAAGGTTCAGCGCCGCGCAGGCGGGCTACAGCGGCATGCCCGTGCCGCCAGTGTAGCCCGTTCATCTGCCGGTACGCAGGGGCGGCGATCAATGATCATTGGTGCAACCGCTGCCCTGGACCAGGTAATCCAGTTCGTGCTGGCGACCCTGATGGTCGAGGTAGCTCAGCTCGGCGGGGATGATGCCGCATTGTTGCGAGATGTCGGTTTCGCCGGTGACTTTGGCGATATCGAGGTGGACGAACGCAGCGTCCTTGTCATGGATCACCGGGGCAGTGCTTTGGGTATCGGCAAAAACCGAACCGGTGGCGAGGAGGGCTGCGAAACCGAGGATGTACATTTTCATGATAAGTCTCTCTTTTAAAGGTGGTGGTGGCTGTCGGCGAGTGGGCCTGGCAGTGAGTTCAGGTTAACCAGGCGATCCGAACAGCCAACCAACAGGACAATGACAAAGTTGTAATAAAGGGCGACGGGTTACGGCTGGCGACCGGCGGCAGCAAGGATCAGGTCAGCGATTTCCTTGGAGTGGGACACCAGCGACAAGTGGCTCGACGGCAATTCGATGGTGGTCGCACCCATGCGCTTGGCGAGGAAACGCTCCAGGTCCGGGTTGATCGTCTGGTCCAGGCTCGACACCGCGTACCACGACGGCTTGGTGTGCCAGGCTGCGGCGGTGGTGCGCTCGCCGAACAGGGTCTTGGCGATCGGTTGCTGCACGGCGAACAGCTCCATGGCCCTGTCGTGGGGCACGTCGCTGGCGAAATACTTGAGGAAGGCGTCTTGCTTGAGGCTGACATAACCGTCGTGTTCTTCAGTGCCGGCACGCACGGGCATGGTTGGGTACTTGGCGGAGAGGGCGACGAAATCTTCCCCGGCATCCGGTGCCCGCGCGGCGACGTACACCAGCGAACTGACCTTCGGATTGACCCCGGCCTCGCTGACCACGGTGCCTGCGTAGGAGTGGCCGACCAGTACCGTCGGGCCGTCCTGCTGATCGAGGACACGCTGGGTGGCGGCGACGTCGTCAGCAACTGAAGTCAGCGGGTTTTGTACGGCGGTGACGTGCAGACCGGCAGCCTGCAAACGGGAAATCACGTCCGACCAGCTGGAGCCATCGGCCCAGGAACCGTGCACCAGCACGACGTTGTTGGCCTTGACCGGAGCAGTCGCGGTGGCAGCCATGGCGGAGCCGGTGCCCAACACGAACAGGCTGGCGGCGATCAGGCAGAGTTTGCTCAATGGATTCATGGTATCGACCCTTGTCATCATCAGTGGAAGGCGTGTCACCCGGTGTGGGTGACTGACGACTTCACTGTACGAAGCGAGGGTGCTGGCTACGCTGACAACTCAATGACAAGTTTGTAATGAAAATCACGCATGACTTCCTAAAAACCACACCGCACCGTAGCAGCTGTCGAGCCCGAGCGAGGCTGCGTTCGGCTGCGAAGCAGACGCTTACCGATTCACCGTAAAAAAGGCGAGGACTGCGTCCTCGAACGCAGGCTTCGCCAGCTGCTACATGGGGTGGTTTTGGCGCAAGCTCAGGTGTAGGCCAGCAATCGGCCGCAGAGGACCACACTGACCCAGATCACGATGGAAACCAGCGCCTGCAGCTTGGCCACGCCGGGTGCCGGGGCGCCGGTGTTCCACGCCGTGACGGAGCGGTACACACCGACATGGAACAGCACGGCGTTCAGACCCGCCGTGGCGATCAGGCATAGCTTGAGGATGAAAATGTCATTGGAGGCGAAGTCGTGCGGGTGGGCGGAAAACATCATCAGCCCGGCCGGGACGATCAACAGCAGGGCCGCCACGGACCACGGCAGGAGATGACGGGCGAGGGCGGTCACCTGAATAGTGCGAGAAACCCCGAGCACCCGCAGGTCGAACATCACCACTGAACCGACCAGGATCGCGAAGCCGAGGATGTGTACCACCTCGATCAGCGGGTACAGCCACAAATCGCCGCGCATGGCTGCCCCGAGTGAGGAATCGTTCAGCCAGTCCATCCAGCCCGGTTCGGTTGGCATCAGCGCAACTCGATGGTTTTGTCGCCGATGGTGATGCGTTCTGCGCGCAACTCATCAGCTTTGTTGCGGTTCTGATAGCCGACCACGGTGGCTTGGGTGCCGACCGCCAGCATGTCCTTCGACAACCCGCGGTTTTCCATGCGTGAAGGTGGGGCGAGGACCACGTTCCAGGTCTTGTCCGCCGTTTTCAGGTTCACGAAGCCGTGGGGATGGGAATAGCCGGCTTCTTCGATGGTGCCGCTCAGTTGCAAGGGTTTGCTGGAGTCGTACTCGCTCCAGCCGTGATGGGCGAATGCCGCCGTGGCCACCAGCAGCAATGACACGCCAATGCCCTTGAGCATGATGTTCATGGCAGGGTTCTCCTGAGTCGATGTTTTTCAGGATAGCCTGCACATTCGCAAGGGCTGGGTAGCCAGACCAAAAGTATGTTTCTGACTATGTAGTAGGTGAGCCTGAAACCCACCACACCCCCTGTAGGAGCGAGCTTGCTCGCGATGGCAATTGCACAGGCAACATAGTCGTTGACTGACACATCGCTATCGCGAGCAAGCTCGCTCCCACAGGTTTTTGTGTGTTGCCTGATAGGCGAGGTTAACGCACCCCCGCCTGACGCAACGCTGCCGGGGTGTAGTTGTTCGCCGAAGCCACCGCGCCGAATTCAATGCTGCGCTTTTCTTCGTTCTTCAGGCCCAGCACCGAATAGCGGCCGGACTGCAGGTCGTAGAGCACTTCAGCGGTATAGCCCGGCACTTGCTTGTGGTAGTACTGCTGGGCATGCCCTTCGCCCACGCGCCACAGTTGGCCGCGTCCGTCGTAATGGTCCACTTCCGCCAGTTGCCAGCTGTCTTCATCGAAGTACATGTGGCGTGTCGCGTAGATGTGACGTTCGCCCGGCTTGACCTTGGCCACCACTTCCCAGACGCGGTGCAGTTCGTAGCGGGTCAGGTCCTGATTGATATGGCCGGCCTTGAGGATGTCGGCGTACTTGAGGTTGGGCGAGTCGAGCTTGTAGCTGTTGTAGGGGATGTACAGCTCCTTTTTCCCGACCAGTTCCCAGGTGTATCGATCCGGCGCACCGTTGAACATGTCGTAATTGTCCGTGGTGGCCAGGCCATCGGCAGCGGTGGCCGGGCCGTCGTAGGCCACTTGTGGCGCACGGCGCACGCGACGCTGGCCGGCGTTGTACAGCCAGGCGTTGCGGGGCTCTTTTACCTGGTCGATGGTTTCGTGCACCAGCAACACGTTACCGGCCAGGCGGGCCGGGCCTGTCACACGCTGGATGAAGTAGAACAGCACATTATCGGCCTTGTCCTTGTCCAGGTCCGGAAGCTCACGCGGGTAAGAGATTTCGTCTTCCAGTTCAACCATGCTGAAGGCACCGTCGGCTTGCGGTTGGACACGGGTTGCCCAGCGCTTGAGGTTGCCGCCGCGATAACGGGTCAGGTGATTCCACAGCACTTCGATACCGCTCTTGGGCACCGGGAACGCGTAGTAACGGCTATCGGCAAAACCGGTCAGGCCATTGCCGCCATCCACGCCTTCGGTCTTCAGCGCACTGGCCTTGATCACCGAGTAGATGTCTGCCGGCACCGCCGCGGTGCGGTGAGTCGGGTAGGCCGGAATTTTGTAGGTGTCGGGATAGCGCGCGAACATCGCCAATTGGCCTGCCGAGAGCTTGTCCTTGTATTGATTGACGTTGGCGGCGGTGATGGTGAACAGGGGTTTTTCGTTGGCAAACGGGTCGGACAAAAAGCCCTTGGCATCGACTGTCCCGGCGCTGGTCGGCAGGCCTCCGGTCCATGCGGGAATGCTGCCGGCGGCGTTCGCGGTTTTGACGGCGCCCATCGGCGTCAGCGTAGTGCGCAGCTGCGCAGCCTCTTCGGGAGAAACCTTGGCCATGACGGCCGTGGCCAGGAGGGAAAGCGCCAGGGCACCGGTTTGCACAAGTATTTTTGTTGTTTTCATGTCGTTGCTCTCAGGTTTTTCGATGGGCAGGGTCAGTTCAGCGACCCAGGTAAAGCAGGCCGATTACCAGCATTGCGAGGAACAGGGTTTCACCAACCAGCAACGCGATCGGGCGCCAGCCGACAGTCGCGAGTTTTTGCAGCGAGGTTTTCAAACCCAGGGCCGCGATGGCGATCACCAGGCAGACACGTGAGATGTCACTCATGGCGCTCGACAGCGAAAGCGGCAGGACGCCACTGCTGTTGATCGCAACCAGGCAAACAAAGGCGAGCAGGAATCCCGGAACCAGCGGCATCCGCCGTCCCGTGCCTGTCTGCTGGCCCTGTTGCCGGCGGAAACACCAGGCAATCACCACGACGGCGGGAACCAGCAGCGCCACGCGCAGCAGTTTCACCACGGTGGCGATGTCGCCGGTTGCCGGCGAGATCATGTAGCCGGCGCCGACGACCTGCGCCACGTCATGGATGGTGCCGCCGAGAAAGGTCCCGGCTTGTTCGGGAGAAAGGCCGAGCAGTTTGCAGAGGATCGGATAGGTGATCATGGCCACGGTCGAAAGGCCGGTGACACTGACCACCGTCAGCAAGGTATCGCGCTCGCTGTTCTCATGTTTGGGCAGTACGGCGGAAATCGCCAGGGCGGCCGACGCGCCGCAAATGGCCACGGCGCCACCGGTCAACACGCCGAAGTCGGCGCGTACGCCCAGCAGGCGAGCGCTGAGCCAGCCGACAACAATGGTCGCCGTCACGGCAAACACGGCCGCCAGTACGGTTTCCCAGCCGAGCGAGCCGATCTGTTCCAGCGTGATACGCGCACCCAACAGCGCGACGCCGATGCGCAAAAGGGTCCGCGAGGCGAATTCGATGCCCGGCAGGCAGCGGCTGTGCTCGCTGAGAAAATGGCAGGCCATGCCAAATAGCAGGGCATACAGCAGCGTCGGGCCACCGTAGTGATCAGCGATAAAGGCCGAGGCCATGGCGATCGCCAGGCTGACCAGCAGACCGGGACCGATCTGCCGCAACTGGCCAAACCATTGCCGGGGCGCGCTGACGGGTGCGCTGATGTGCGACGCAGGGGGCGCGTTCTTGATCATCTTGGTTTTCTCTACAGCGTCCGGAGCAACGCGCGGGGAGCTACGTCGATCCGGACGCCAGGCGGGGGGATTAGTCGGTGACTGCTTGCTCGTAGCACGTCAAGTCGCGATCGATCGGCACCCACGGTTGGGCTGAGGCACACCACAGATGCAAGGCCGGGTTGAGTGCCGAGGTGTCGCTGAGCGTGCCGGCCTTGACCGCAAACAGGCCGGGCATCGTGGTCACCGCGCTATACAGTCCAGAGCCACAATGGCTGCAGAAGAACCGCCGCACCGGCAGGCCGCTACCACCATTGCTGGAGAAACTGCTCAACGTCTTGCCGGCGACTTCGAAACCGTCGGTGGGTACCAGCACGTTGATCGAAAAGGCACTGCCCGATTGTTTCTGGCAATCGCTGCAGTGGCAGACAGCGGTCATCAGCGGGGCGGCGAGGGTCGAATACTGGATGTTGCCGCACAGGCAACTGCCATTGAGGGTGGTCATGGAAAATTACTCATTCGGGGGGTAGGAAAAGGGTCAAGGGTGAAGCGCGCGCCTGGCTTCCCATTGCAGGGCGTTTTGCGCGGTGTGCCGGAAACTGCCCCAGGCGCTGCAAAAGAGCAGGGCGGCGAGGGCGCAGGCGATCAGGGAGACATAGAGGATCGAGTACTTGATCGCGTGCGGGTCTTTGAACACGTAGTCGGTCAGCAACCCCATGAAGACCGGGCCGCAACCGGCGCCCAGCAGGTTCAGGGCACCGGTGAACATGGCCATGAACTGGCCGCGCATGGGCGCCGGAGACACTTCGACGATGAGGGCTGCACCCACGCCGAACAGGCTGGTCCAGAGGAGGGTGGCCAACACCAGGAACGGGATCGCTCGTTCAAGGCTCGACGCCAGCAACAGCGGCACACTCACCAGCGCCAGCAGGATGCAGGCCATCAGGGCGACGCGCAGGTTGCCGTTGCTGACCCCGCGATTGCGCCAGTACTCGCCCAGCCAACTGGCGATGACCACGCCGAGCGGACCACAGACGCACATGATCGCGCCCATCAAGGCACCGACCCGGGCGTAGCTCCAGCCAAATTCACGCACCAGATAAGTCGGCACCCAGCCGCCACTGCCATATACCGCCGCATAGAAACAGCCGGCACCGAGGAAGAGCGCAGCAAAGGTGCGACGGTTCTGGCGCAGGTACGCCAGTACTTCACGCAGCGGCACATCCGTGCGGGCCTGCGGTTTGACGCCCATGGCGTTTTTGCGTGAACGCGGTTCGGGCACGCCGGCCATCAACAGCAACACCAGCAGGCCGGGCAAGCCGATCGACATCAACGTGGTCTGCCAGGGTTGCAGCAAGCCCAACCCAGGCAGGGTCAGCGGGTGTTCGGTGAAATAGCCCAGCACCAAACCGGTGGCGAGCAGACCGGCACCCACGCCGAATGATGCGCCAGTGCCGAACACGCCGAGGGCGCGGCCGCGTTTTTCCGTCGGGAACAAATCACTGATCAAAGACACCGCACCCGGCAGCAACACGGCCTCACCGACCGCCACGCCGATTCGCGCCAGCAACAAGTGCCAGAACTCGTTGGCGAGGCCACCGGCCGCGGTGGCAATGCACCACAGACCGATGCCGACGGTGATCACCCAGCGCCGATTGCCGCGGTCGATCAGCCGCGCGATGGGCAGGCCGACCAGTGAGTAAAAGGCAGCAAAGGTAAAACCGTGAAGCACCCCCATCCAGCTGTCATTGACCTGCAACGATTGCTGGATCGGGCCGACCAGCAGGGTCAGGATCTGCCGGTCCATGATCGAAAAAATGTAGGCAATCAGCAGGACGCCGACGGTGTAATACGCCTGTCCGCGATTAGGCAGGATCACTGCCGCAGGGGCGACGGTAGTGCTCCGGATACCGGTTGTACTCGACATCACTTCAATACCTCATGTCACGCGCTGGTTCTTATTGTTGTATCCAGATCCTGGGAGCAAAGCCCCCAGGCCGCATGGCTGGCAGCGGTTCAGCCGGGTTGCTGCCAAAGATTGTTGTCCTGCCAGATATTTTCCTTGCGCCAGTGTTGCGGCAGCGTTTCGCCGGTTTGCTGGATCACGCGCCCGATCAACAGTTTGAGCTGCTGGGCTTCTTCGTAATCGAGTGACTCCATCGCGGTCATTTCGGCGGCCTTGGCGAACGCCAGCCACTCGATGGTCAACTGCCGTCCGGACTCGGTGAAGTAAATTCGCGCCGCTTCAACATTGGTCGTTTCCAAGGTGAGCAAACCTTTTTGCACCCAGACATCCAGGTGTTGTCGGGTGAGATCCTTGCCGACGAATTCGAACAAGCGGCGTAACTCGGTCAGGGTTTTGCCTTCGCCGAAACTGAGCATGCCCAGCAGCTCGAAATCGAGGTCGCTCATGCCCATGGCCTTCAGTTGCTGACGAATCGGCAGTTGCATCTGGTAGTAGGCGCGACCCAGCAGGAAGCCCAGCCAGTTGTCGCCATAGACGCCATGTTCCTGCGCAACGACAGGCTCCAGCAGGCGTCGATAACCGCCACCGTGAAACACCAGCGGCGAGCTGTCAAAGCGATCAAAGGCCAGCACTTCCCCGACCAGAATGATGTGATCACCACCTTCGTACTGGTAAGTCGTGCGGCACTCGAAACGCGCCGAACAGCCTTCGAGCAACGGGATGCCGTCAGCACCGCGAGTGGTCGACAGCCCGGCGAATTTGTCGGCGCCACGCTTGGCAAACAGGTTGGACAAATCCTCCTGATCGTTGGCCAGGATGTGCACGGCAAAGTGCTCGGAACCGGTAAACGCGTGGGCCGATGACGAGTCCTTGTTCAGGCTCCAGAGCACCATCGGCGGGTCAATCGACACCGAGTTGAAACTGTTGGCCGTCATGCCGTAGTCCTGCCCGTCCGGACCTCGGGTCGTGACGATGGTCACGCCAGTGGTGAAGGCACCCAGCGCCTGGCGAAACTGCCGCGGGTCGAAGTTCGAATTGTTCATGTATCAGTACTCCATCGCCGCTGACGGATCAGGGCGAATTTATTGTTGTTCTTGCACGAAGTGGCGTTTCAAGGGCAGAGCAGGGGCATGACCAGACGGCCAAAGCGCTCGGCTTCCTCGTGATGCGGGTAACCCGACAGGCAGAAGCCGCTGCAACCGGCCTCCACGAACTCCATCAGTTGCGCGGCGACTTGCTCAGGGTTGCCCACCACCGCGACGCCCGCGCCGGGACGGACTTCGGTAATCCCGGTCCACAGGTGCGGAGTCATCTTGCGGCCGACGGTTTTGGAGAGCTCGGCGGCGCGCTGGCTGGCGACCGAATTACTTTTTGCCGCCATCTGTACCGCTGCGGCGAGTGCCGAGTTTTCTGCCCCGGCGATGAGTGCCTCGGCGGCAGCCCAGGCGTCCTCTTCGTTTTCGCGACAGATGATTTGCAGGCGCATGGCGAAACGGATTTCGTCTTCGCGGCCATATTTGGCTGCCCGGGCACGCATCTCGATGATCTGCCCGGCAATGCGTTCCGGGTAATCGCCCCAGAACAGGTGCACGGACGAATGCTTGGCCGAGATTTCCGCCGCTTGGTCGGAACCACCGCCGAGAAAGAAAGGCGGATGCGGCTGCTGGACCGTGGCAGGCATGATTTTCGGACCATGGACCTGAAAATACTTGCCGTTGTGTTCCACGTCTTGCTCGGTCCACAGGCGTTTCATCAGCTCGACTTCTTCGAGTAGCTGATCGTAGCGATCTTCTTTGGCCACAAACTGGCCTTCAGCGTAAGCGTCTTTGTCGCTGACGCCGGCAATCAGATTGAGGTAGATGCGGCCCTGGGACAGTTGATCGAAGGTCGCGATCATCTTTGCCTGGGTGACCGGATGGATATAGCCGGGCTTGAGCGCCGCAAGCATTTTCAGGCGTGTGGTACGCGCCGCCAGGTAAGAGGCGACCACCCAGGCGTCCCAGCAGATCGCACTGACCGGAAGCAGCATGTAGTCGAACCCGGCGTTTTCAGCCGCGATGGCCACGCGTTCGAAATGCTCAAGCGAGCGCGGAATGTCCTGGCTCGGGTCACCGAATGAGCTGGTGTCGCCAAGTGTTGGACAGAACCAGCCCATGCTCAAAGGGATTTTTTTATTCATTGTGAGTCTCCCGACAGGTGAACGATGGGTTCACTAAATCAAAGGCCTTACAATGAGTAAAATGAATATGTACCATTCAGCGTATGCACAATATTAATATACGTACCCTCGATCTGAACCTGCTGGTGGTGTTCATCACACTCTGGGAAACCCAGAGCGTCACCCGCGCCAGCGAACGCCTGGCGCTGAGCCAGTCAGCCGTCAGCCACGCATTGCGCAGGTTGCGTGAACGACTGGGCGACGAACTGTTCGTGCTCGGTCGTGCGGGGCTGTTGCCGACATCACGGGCCACCGAATTGATCGGCCCGGTGCGTGAGGCGTTGGAGAAAATCGATCAGGTGCTGCAGGGCGGGGAACTGTTTTCGCCGGCCAACGCCCAGCGCACCTTTCGCATTGCGGCAGGGGATTTCGTCGAGTTCCTGATTCTGCCCCGGCTGCTCCAGCATATTTCCGTGGCCGCGCCGGGGGTGGTCATTGAAATCGTGCCTTTGCCCGAGCCCGGGACCTTGTCATTGATGCTTGAAAGTGGGGCCATCGACCTGATGATCAACCTCCCCGAAGCGTTGGGTGCGGGGGTACGCTTCGAGCAATTGTCGACCGTCCAGTTGCTCACCCTGATCTGGCAGCGAGAGCGTTTGCCTGAAGGGCGCTTTCCGCTGGATCTGTATCTGGAGCGGCCGCACGTAGTCATCAGCATGCACGAGCGCGGCGGCAACATCATCGACCGCACACTCGCGGCCAAGTCCCTGAGCCGACGCATCGGTGCGGTGGTGCAGAACTTCATGGCGATGCCGGTCATTGCCTCGCAAACCGGCTACATCTGCAACTTGCCGAGCCCGATCGCTCGCACCTTTGCCGACGTATTCAACCTCAGTTGCCATGCCCCTCCGCTTGAGTTTCCCGAGCCCGAACTGATTGCTTGCTGGCACGCGCGATTCGATGCCGATGAAGGCCTGCAATGGCTCCGTGAGCAAGTGAGACGGTGCGCGGTCAACTGATCCCGCGATGAAATCCTCATAGACACAACTTTGTCCTACGCTTATGCGCAGGCCAATGTTCATCGAGCAGGAATTCGTACTCTGATCGACGCGCAGACGGCACCCATAAAAACAATGCTAAAGGGAGATACACCATGTCCGCTTTGTTTCGTCGCGTCGGTCATAGCCTGGCTGTGGGCCTTGTCGCTGCTGCACTCACCACACCTGCGCTGGCGCTGGACACCGTCAAGTTCATGGCCCCCGGTTCCGTGGGCGGTGGCTACGACCAGACCGCCCGAGTGTTGGGCAAGGCCCTGATCGAGGCCAATGTCGCCAAGGCCGTCACCTTTGAAAACAAGGGCGGCGCGGGTGGCACGCTGGGGCTGGCGCAGTTTGCCAACAGCACCAAGGGCGATCCGAATGCGCTGCTGGTGGTCGGCGCGATCATGGTCGCGGGTATCGAACAGAACAAACCGCAAATCAGCTTGAAGGACGTAACGCCGATCGCGCGGTTGTTTACCGAATACAACGTGATCGCGGTGCGCAAGGAATCTCCGTACAAGACCCTCGACGACCTGATCAAGGACTTCAAGGCCAAGCCCTCCAGCATCACTTGGGGCGGTGGCTCCAAGGGCTCGATCGACCACATCGGCATCGCCGAACTGGCCGGCAAGCTGGACGTACCAGTCAACAAGGTCAATTACATCGCCACCGGCGGTGGCGGTGAAATCGTGGCCCAGACCCTGGGCGGGCAAATCAAAGTGCTGACGGGTGGCTATGCCGAACTGGGTCAATACATCAAGAACGGCCAGATCCGCGTGCTCGCCATCGGTGCCCCTGAGCGTGTTCCGGAGATCGACGCGCCCACCCTCAAGGAAAGTGGCTACGACGTGGTCATCGGCAACTGGCGTGGTGTCTACGGCGCTGCGAATCTCACGCCCGAGCAGCGTAAAGAAGTGACCGATGCTGTGCTGGCCGCCAGCAAAAGCAAGGTCTGGCAGGACAACATCCGTATCAATGCCTGGACCGAAAGCGTGCTGACCGGTGATGACTTCGGCAAATTCGTCGATGAAGAACACGTGCGATTGCGCGCGATGCTGGTCAAGGTCGGACTGCTCTGAAATGGCCGGCGCGCGTGCAGTCGTGCCGGTGCAACTGGCGATCGGCATTGGCCTGATCGCCCTCAGCGCCGTGTTGGCGGTGGGTGCTTTTCGGTTCCCGCCCGAGATGGGCTTCGTGATTCTGCCGGCATACGTCTATCCCTACGTGGTCGGGGGGTTTCTCTGCGCGGTGGGCGTGTTGCTGAGTTATCAGGCGTTCACTGGCGGATTTCGTGAACTGGACAGCGGCAATCCCGGCATTGCTGGCGGAAAAACCGGTGCGGCCTGGGTGACCGGCGGGTTGGTGGGTGTGGCATTGCTGATCAACCTGATCGGCTTTGTGCTGGCCGCTGGTTTGCTGTTTGCCTGTGCGGCCCGGGGTTTCGGCAGTCGTCATCCGCTGCGCGACCTGGCCATCGGCATAGCCTTGACCCTGCCGATCTACTGGCTGTTCAACGCCGGGCTGGGGGTTTCCCTGCCGCCGCTGGTCAACGCCTGGATCTGACTCGGGCCGAAGGAGATCGACATCTTGGACATTCTCGCAAGCCTGGCGATGGGGTTTTCCGCAGCGCTGACGCCGATCAATCTGATGTGGGGTTTCATCGGCTGCTTGCTCGGCACCGCCATTGGCGTTCTGCCGGGTATCGGGCCGGCGTTGACGGTGGCGTTGTTGCTGCCGATCACTGCAAAAGTCGACCCGACCGGTGCGCTGATCATGTTTGCCGGAATCTACTACGGCGCGCAGTTCGGCGGCTCGACCACCTCGATTTTGCTCAACACGCCCGGTGAATCGTCGTCCATGGTCACGGCGCTGGAGGGCAACCTCATGGCGCGCAATGGCCGGGCGGGACCGGCGCTGGCCACGGCGGCGATTGGCTCGTTCGTGGCCGGCACCATCGCGACGATTCTGTTGACCTTGTTCGCGCCAATCGTGGCCAGGCTGGCGCTGAATTTTGGCCCGGCCGAGTATTTCGCGATTTTGGTGCTGTCGTTCACCACGGTGTCGGCAGTGCTCGGCGCGTCAATGCTGCGCGGCTTTGCTTCGCTGGGGATCGGCCTGACCATCGGCCTGATCGGCCTGGACTCGACCTCGGGCATTGCCCGTTACACCATGGGCGTTCCCGAACTGGTAGACGGCATCGAAGTGGTGCTGGTGGCGGTCGGCTTGTTTGCGGTCGGCGAAGCGTTGTACAGCCTGCTTTATCAATCAGAACAGGCAGAAGGGCGGCATCGCCTGACCTCGTTGTGGATGACCCGCGCTGACTGGAAACGCTCGGTGCCCGCCTGGCTGCGGGGCACGCTGATCGGCTTTCCGTTTGGCTCGATTCCGGCCGGTGGTGCGGAGATTCCGACGTTCCTGTCTTATTCCGCCGAGCGCAAACTCAGCAAATATCCGAAAGAGTTTTCGGCCAACAAAGGCGAGGGCGCTATCGAGGGTGTGGCCGGCCCGGAAGCGGCCAACAACGCCAGCGCAACGGGTTCGCTGGTGCCATTGCTGACCCTCGGCATTCCAACGTCCGCCACGGCGGCGATCCTGTTGGCGGCGTTCCAGAACTACAACCTGCAACCCGGGCCGATGCTGTTCGAAACCTCCGCCGATCTGGTCTGGACCCTGGTGGCTTCGCTGTATATCGGCAACGTCATCCTGCTGGTGCTGAACCTGCCGTTGGTGGGTTTGTGGGTCAAGCTGCTGCAGATTCCCCGCCCGTACCTGAACGCCGGCATTCTGGTGTTCGCCACCATCGGCGTGTACGGCATGCGTCATTCTTCCTTCGACCTGCTGCTGATGCTGGCAATCGGTTGGGCCGGAGTGTTGATGCGCCGCTTCGACTTCCCCGTCGCGCCAGTGATCGTTGGCATGCTGCTTGGACCGATGGCCGAGAAGCAACTGCGCAACGCCTTGTCCATCAGCGAAGGCGACTGGACGGTGTTTTTCACTCAACCGATCTCGGCCGTTTTCATGGCCCTGACCTTGCTGGTGCTGTTGGTGCCGTACCTGCTGCACAAGCGTGGGATCAAGTTGCACGAAGACGACTGAGCGTACACAACAACTGTGGGAGCGGGCTTGCCCGCGAAAGCGTCGGCTCAGTC
>NZ_JBSVXD010000142.1:0-15446 GCF_054070755.1 Pseudomonas sp. SDO5591_S426
ATGAACACTGATCCTTGTGGGAGCTGGCTTGCCATCGATGCTTTTGGCGGCCTCGAGGTCCCCATCGCTGGCAAGCCAGCTCCCACAGGGGTCGTGTTTACGTGCCCGAATACCTTTTTATCTGCCCTGATGGATTGCACCAATGGACCTGACCCCACGTGAAAAAGACAAGCTGCTGATCTTCACCGCCGGCCTCGTCGCCGAGCGGCGTTTGGCTCGCGGCGTGAAACTCAATTATCCGGAGGCCATGGCTTATATCTCCGCAGCGCTGCTTGAAGGCGCCCGCGACGGCCGGACCGTGGCCGAGTTGATGCACTTCGGCACCACCCTGCTCAGCCGCGAACAAGTGATGGAAGGCATCCCGGAAATGATCCCGGAGATTCAGGTCGAAGCGACTTTCCCCGACGGCACCAAACTGGTCACCGTCCACCAACCGATCGCCTGAGGCCACGCCATGACTTACCAAATACGCGACGCGGTGCATGCCGACCTGCCGGCGATCCGCGACATCTACAACGACGCAGTGCTCAACACCACCGCGATCTGGAACGAACAGGCCGTGGACCTCGGCAACCGCCAGGCCTGGTTCAGCGCGCGACAGTCCCAGGCTTACCCGATTCTGGTGATCGTCGACGCAGACAACACCGTGCTGGGTTACGCCTCGTTTGGCGACTGGCGACCGTTCGACGGCTTCCGTCACACCGTCGAGCACTCGGTCTACGTGCGCAGCGATCAGCGCGGTAACGGCCTCGGGCCAAAATTGATGGACGTGCTGATCGAGCGCGCCAAGGGCTGTGGCAAACACGTGATGGTCGCCGCCATCGAAAGTGGCAACGCCGCGTCCATCCGTATCCACGAGCGCATCGGTTTCGTGGCCACCGGGCAGATGCCTCAGGTGGGCACCAAGTTCGGTCGCTGGCTGGACCTGACCTTCATGCAACTGACCCTTAATCCTGGCGCGCAACCACCGGCCGCCAACAAGGAGTGATAGCCCATGAACCCCGCCCAACTGCGACGCGTCAACGTTGAAAGCTTTGCGCACTATCGTCAGGGTTTGATCGATTTGTTGCTCGATGCCGTCGGCTATGGCGCCAGCGTCGGCTTCATGGCCGACCTCGATGCCACGCAGGCCCGCGCGTATTTCGATGAGGTTCAGGAGAATCTGAACAAGGGCAACGTGTTGCTGTGGGTGGTGGTCAAGGACGAACAGGTGCAAGCCAGCGTGCAACTGGGGCTGTGCCAGAAAGCCAATGGTTTGAACCGCGCCGAGGTGCAGAAGCTATTGGTGCGCGAGCACGCGCGGCGTCGTGGTTTGGGCCAACAATTGATGACCGCGTTGGAACAGGCCGCGCTGCAATACAAACGCGGCATGCTCTACCTCGACACTGAAGCCGGCTCGCCCGCTGAAGATTTCTACAAGGCGTTGGGTTACACCCGCGCCGGTGAGATTCCCGACTACGCCTGCGATCCGAGCGGCCTCTACAAGCCGACCGCCCTCTATTACAAAGTCCTGCAAGGAGCCCATTGATGATTCCCGGTGAATACCAGATCCGGCCCGGCGACATCGAACTCAACGTCGGCCGCCGCACGATCAGCATGACGGTGGCCAACAGCGGCGACCGGCCGATCCAGGTCGGCTCGCACTATCACTTTTTCGAAACCAACGACGCCCTGACCTTCGACCGCGCCGCCAGTCGCGGCATGCGCCTGAACATTCCCGCCGGCACCGCCGTGCGCTTCGAACCGGGACAGAGCCGCGATATCGAGTTGGTGGACCTGGCCGGGCATCGCCGGGTGTTCGGGTTCGCCGGGCGGATCATGGGCGATCTCGACTGACTGATCGTTCCTACGCTCCGCGTGGGAATGCATCCCGTGACGCTCCGCGTCACATAACGGCGGACGCAGAGCGTCCATGGCGGCATTCCCACGCAGAGCGTGGGAACGATCAATGAAGGAACTGCAATGAAGATTTCCCGTCAAGCCTACGCCGACATGTTCGGCCCCACCGTCGGCGACAAGGTCCGTCTGGCCGACACCGAACTGTGGATCGAAGTGGAAAAAGACTTCACCACCTACGGCGAAGAAGTGAAATTCGGCGGCGGTAAAGTCATCCGAGACGGCCAGGGCCAAAGCCAGTTGCTGGCCGCCGAAGTGGTCGACACGCTGATCACCAATGCGCTGATCATCGACCATTGGGGCATCGTCAAGGCGGACGTCGGTCTCAAGGACGGACGCATCGCGGCGATCGGCAAGGCCGGCAACCCGGACATCCAGCCCAATGTGACCATCGCCATTGGCGCCGGCACCGAAGTAATTGCCGGTGAAGGCATGATCCTCACCGCCGGCGGCATCGACACCCACATCCACTTCATCTGCCCGCAGCAGATCGAAGAGGCCTTGATGAGCGGCGTGACCACCATGATCGGCGGTGGCACCGGCCCGGCCACCGGCACCAACGCCACCACTTGCACCTCCGGGCCGTGGCATCTGGCGCGCATGCTCCAGGCCGCCGACGCATTTCCGATGAACATCGGCCTCACCGGCAAGGGCAACGCCAGCCTGCCGGAGCCGTTGATCGAGCAGGTCAAGGCCGGCGCCATCGGCCTCAAGTTGCACGAAGACTGGGGCACCACCCCGGCGAGCATCGACAACTGTCTGAACGTCGCCGATCAGTACGACGTGCAGGTGGCGATCCACACCGACACCCTCAACGAATCCGGTTTCGTCGAAACCACCCTCGGCGCATTCAAGGGCAGGACTATTCACACCTACCACACCGAAGGTGCCGGTGGCGGTCACGCGCCGGACATCATCAAGGCCTGCGGCTTTGCCAACGTGCTGCCGAGTTCGACCAACCCGACCCGGCCGTTCACCCGCAACACCATCGATGAACACCTCGACATGCTGATGGTCTGCCACCACCTGGACCCGAGCATTGCCGAAGACGTCGCGTTCGCCGAAAGCCGTATCCGCCGCGAGACGATTGCCGCCGAAGACATCCTCCACGACCTTGGCGCATTCTCGATGATCAGCTCCGACAGCCAGGCCATGGGCCGCGTCGGCGAAGTGATCACGCGCACCTGGCAGACCGCCGACAAGATGAAAAAGCAGCGCGGCCCGCTGCCGCTGGACGGTGAAGGCAACGACAACTTCCGCGCCAAACGCTACATCGCCAAATACACCATCAACCCGGCGATCACCCACGGCATCAGCCATGAAGTGGGTTCGGTGGAAGTGGGCAAGTGGGCGGATCTGGTGCTCTGGCGCCCGGCGTTTTTCGGCGTAAAACCGACGCTGATCCTCAAGGGCGGTGCCATCGCGGCCAGCCTGATGGGCGACGCCAACGCTTCGATTCCAACTCCGCAACCGGTGCACTACCGCCCGATGTTCGCCAGTTACGGCGGCTCGCTGCACGCCACCAGCCTGACCTTTATCAGCCAGGCAGCGCACGAAGCAGGCTTGCCTGAAGCGCTGGGGCTGAAGAAGAAAATCGCCGTGGTCAAAGGTTGCCGCGAGGTGCAGAAAACCGACCTGATCCACAACGATTACCTGCCGAACATCGACGTCGACCCGCAGACTTATCAGGTCAAGGCCGATGGAGTTTTGCTCTGGTGTGAACCGGCGGAAACCCTGCCGATGGCCCAGCGTTACTTCCTGTTCTGAATCGGCGGGTGCGCCACAAACAAAGGCCTCGTACACCGCGTGTCGAGGCCTTTGCTTTTTCCGGGATTACTGAGCAGGCTCAATCCGCAGCCGATCCAGTTTGGCCCGAGTCATCGCTTCGCGGGTCAGCGTTCTCAGTTGTTGTGTGATCTGCCGGTCGATGTCATTCAAGGCTTGAACATACGCCTCGTCCGTCATGAGCTGGCCATCCGCGAAATCACTTCCACTTTTGCCCAGCTCACCACACAGCGCCTTGATTTCCGCTTCCACCTGAGCTTTTTCCTCAGCGGTGAATTGCGTCCCTTCGGCCCTGCGCTGCAATGCATCCTGCAAATCGGTGGTGGCGTCGATGCGACGCTTCAGACCATTGAGTTCCTCGCGGTAAGTGGACTCCAGCCAGGTTCTCCAGAGCGGTTGTTCGAAGATGCGGTCAGTCAGCAGATCACCTTCCTCCAGCGCCTTGATCCGCTGGAATGCCGCCTCGATCATTTCCTTGTCGACCCCGGCGATCTTGCGAAACTGCATGCCACGCGCCTGCCATGGCAGATCAAGACGCTTGGCCAGATCGGTCATGTAGGCCAGGTGAACTTCGACCTCATCAATGGTGCCGGCGACATTGCCAAGACCGTCAATGCGACGCAATTGCTCGCCCTTCGCCACGCGCGCCGCCACTCGCTGTCGTGCGATGGCCCCGAGCTCATCGAGCCGCGACTTGCCCAGGGCCAGCTCCAGCAATTGCGCTTCGATCAGGTCTGCGCGTTCCAGGGCGTAAGCCTCATGAATCAGCACCTGCACACCCATGGCGTTGAACAGTTGCGTGCCGCCATCCACACACTGAGTGGTGGATGCCGCTTCGCTGAACAGTTTGACGCGCAACTCACTGTCGTCGGCCATGGCTTCCAGCATGCGCCAGACCTTGGCGGTCAGTTCCGTTTGGTAAGTGTCACCGGCCTTGAAATCAGCGGATTGGGTGAGTTGGCGGATTTCGTTGAAGAACGGCATCGAGTCGAACTCATCCTCGACCGCGTTCCATACAAGTTGCCTGGCCTCCCATTGCTTCTGTGTCATCCCCATCCACCAGTCGGCACTGTCCAGCGTGCCTCGGGGTGGATATCGCCGTTCAGGGTCCATGCCGACCGACTCGATGTAAAACTTGAGGGTGTCGAGATTTTCCGGCGACATCCAGCGCGGCTCCCGACTGATCACCGTGCGCGCCAGCAACTCGGCGCGAAACGAACCCGGTGCGACGTCGGGTATCCGACTGATCGGGTTGCGGCTCAGATCAAGATAGATGCTGCGTGGCCGCGACTGGGAAAAAAGCCCGACCGGCCAGGTGTCCAGCCCGGTATCGTTCAGCAACAGCACCTGCAAATGCGGCATGCGACTGATGTCCGGTACAAGCTTCAGCGGATTGCCGCGCAACCCCAAGGACCGCAGGCGAGTGAGCTTCTTCAAACGATCCACCGCCAGCACATCCAGTTCAATGCGGTTGTCATTGAGGAACAGGTCGGTGAGATGACGCATGTCTTTCAACACCTGCGGAACAGCCGTCAGCAGATTGTTCTGCAGATTGAGGTAGCGCACCTGATGGAACGAGTCGAGGAACGGCAAGTGCGTGGAACGCAATTGGCCACCGCGCATGCTCAGGCTGGTGACGTGGTCAAAGTTGGCCTCCAGCTTGGGCAAGGTTTCCAGCAGCTGGTTCAGCTTGGGAATGTTGTCCAGTTTCAATGCCTGCGGCCGTACGACGCCGGAAGCTTCTATGCCTTCGGGGCCGGTTCGCTGCCAGCATTGCCTGATCATTTTGTAGAGCCGGTTCCGTGCATGCCACTCCGCCACCCCCGCGGGGCTAAAACGAAACGACTGCGTCGGCGAGTTCATCCAGCGTTGCATGGCGTGGTTCAACTGATTGAACTCGGCTTCCAGTGCGGCAAGCCGCTCATGCACCGAGCCTTCGCCCTGACTGAGCTCAGTCAGCAGGTTTTCAACTTCCTCCGGCGAGAATCCCGGATACAACCCACGCACCCGCCGCCGCAGGCCAACCCCGCGCGGCACTTGCTGTGCGTAACCGGGCATGCCGCCACGCAGGCGCATGTTGGCCGGGTCGTACGCCGGTTTGAAATTCGGATTGTCCAGCAGCATCGGCTCAAACACGTAGCGATCCAGCGGGCGTACTTTTATCGCTAGCTCAAGCCGCGATGCCTCGTCGATTTCAAAACCCAGGGCTGTTCGTTGCACATCGGGCAAGGCGTGCAGCACGGCGGCGTACAAATTGTCCGCACCGTGCAGATGTTGATCGCTGTCATCCCGAGCTTCGTACTTGCCGTCCTCGCCCCAGATCAGCACTTTGCGGGTCGTCGCGTCGACGGGGCCGAGACTGTCGGTCAATGGTCCCTCGAATGAGTATTCACGAATTTCCAGACGCAGATCCGCCGGCCAGTTCGGCAGAGCGGCCAGCGAATGCAACTCCAGGCGTGCGGTATCGCGATTGTGCAGTCCATCGAGGTACAGGCCTTCATACGCCCGTGTCATCCGCAGTTGCTCTGCTGCTTTGCGGGTTTGCTCTGCCAGTCGCAACGGCACGCGTTGTTTTTCGTGAAAATGCTGCTCATCCGATGGATGCGCTTCACTCAGCAGCGCTTTCGCCTGACTGGTCGAGATCTCTGCCCCGTCGCCCTTGAGCAGGTTCACCCATGGATCGTCCGACCGTGTCCGGTTCTTGTACAGCAACTCGAACAACTGACTTTTGCGCTGACGCGCCAACGCCGCCCACTGATCACGCAGCGCTTGGGCACGTTTCAGCCCGTCACCGGAATACCATTCTCCGAGCAGTTCGCGCAGTGCCGGTTCGTCAAGAAAACTCACTACCCGTTGGGGCAATTGACCCCTTCGCAGTTCAGATCTGGTTATCTGCAAAGTATTGGTTGTTGACGCATCGGCGTAGCCATCCTTGATCGATGCACCGGTCAGGTCCGGTCCCTCGAACACTTCAATGGCCTTGTCACCGGGCCAGCCGCGCAATTCCGTCATGAGCCGCAGCGAGTAATCAGCCCACTCATCATCAATCCGATTGGCCAGAATCTGTTGCGCACAGGCTTCGGCATCGGCATGGGCCTTGAAGCGTGTGAGGGTGTCGGCCAGCAGCGCGGGCGGGGTTTCGTGCTCGACATGCAGTCGGCGCAAGACGTTTTCGTGCACGCCGCTGACGGTCAGAATCTGCTCCAGGGTTTCATTGGAGAATCCATCCGCCGAAGCGCCCAGGCGTCTGAGCACGGCACGTCGATCCCATTCGAGTGGTTGGTCGAGTTCGGTCTTCCAGCTGCCAGCGCCGTTGTGCTCCACGCGCGGCTGGTAAGCGTCAGTGCGGGTCGGGTGTTGCAGGCGATGCTCGCCAGTGTTCGGGTCTTGCCTGACCTCATAGCTTTTGTCATTGAGCCGCAGCAGGTCCTGATCCTGATGTCGGAACAGGCCCTGATCGCCGGCCTTCGCGTCTTCAGGCAAAGCGACCGGTTGTTCATAGGGGCCGAGATCCGGGTTCCACAATCGCGTCTTGCCGCCGATTTCCACGGGCTTGAGCCCCTCGACGAACGGCGCGACCTTGATCGCCGCGACACTGGCGCCGGGCACCACATGTGCGGTGCCCATGAGCGCCAATTGCGCGAAGTTGATCAGGACTCCATTGAAATAGCTCGAGGCTTGTTCTTTGTCGCCCTTGCTCCAGTCCTCTACGCCCTCCGCGACCTCGGCAAGCATTTGCGCGACCATGATGCCGAGCATGGCTTCACCCAGACCCGGCACCAGCATCGCGGCAAAATTGAACACGTTCCAACCGATGGACAGATAACCGGTCAAGCGTTTGAAGCGGGCGGTCGCGTCCTCATCATCGGTCGGTACGGCGATGAGCCTGGCATCGGCGATGGCCTTGTTGCGACGCTCGCGAAACAGCGTTATCCACAAATCACCATCAACACGATTGGTGACGGGCTCGGCGTCAGGATTCTCCACTGCCGTTTCACGCCACCACGGGCCCATGTCGAGCGGTTCACGCTCATGCCAGGTGAACGTTGTGAGGCGTTCATTGACCCGAGAGGAAAACAGCGCTTTGTCCTTCTGCGCGACAAAACGGCTGAAAAAGGCCTGATATTCCGTGCTTCTCAACTGACCAATCAATTCCTTCATGAAGGCGGTCAGCGACGGATATTCCTTCAAGGGATGGTCCGGATCGTCCGGCACGTAGGCAATCAGCGGTCCGGACAAACGACTTTGCTGGTAGATGTCTTCCCGGCGCAAAAGCTCATCACTAAGCCCCTGCGGCCCATTGGCGAAAAAAGCCTGCAACAGTTTGAATCGATCGTAATCCTGCCCGGGCAGTAATGGGATACGCCGGGACCAATCGATCCAGAAGCTCAGCAGCGCCGGTGTCAGCCCTTGGATTTCAAGCTTGACTTGCGAGGGTTCGGCCACCGCACTGAACAGCACAATGCCGGTCAGCCTGCAGCCCATCAGTGACAAGCGATGGCAGTACAACGGCTGGTCGTACAGCGTGGTGATAGCCTGGCCCTCGCGCAATTGACCCAGTTTGCCGTAGGCATGATCGCTGATGTCGCCCTTCAACCGGGCGATCAGGGTGGCGACATGAAAAGCGGCCTTTTCACTGGCGATCGAGTCTTGTTGCAAGGTCCGCTGCGCCTGCGCGGTCGCGGGCAGCAGGACATTCTTGATGTGCTGCTGATACTGGGCGCCGATGTCCAGACTTCGGCATAACGAGGCGAACTCCGGCAGCTTGATACTTGGTTCAAGAGCAAGACTGCCGCGCCCATCTTTGCGGTAAACACCCGAACTGTTTCGCCTAGCGTCGTCGGCAGTTTCGGCCTCTTCGAAATTGTGCAGCGCCGCTTCGAGCAACGTGGAGTGCCTGACGCGACTGGCTCCGGTATCAATGCCGAAGATGATCGTGCTCGGCACCTCAAGTTGCACAGTGAGCTCATGGATGTTCTCGACCGAACCGAATGTCGACTGCATTGACGCACTGAGCAGCGGTTCGGCGAAAGCCTCGATGTCGTGCTGCAAGTCGCCCAGCGTCGTGTCCAGCACGCCTTGCAGGCGCCAGCGTTCGTCAATCAGTTCCTTGAGGAATTGACGGTCGATGTCCCGTGCACCGCTGTACCAATCGGGCACCTGAGGCTTGAGTGCCGCAAGGGCCGTCAACCTCGGCAACGACGCATTCTTTATGGCGCCCGGAATCACACCGAGCACGCGAAGGTAGTGCACGCCGTTATTTTCGGTGCTCAGGGTTTCGGGCTTTTTCCGTGAATTGCTTCCATGCAAATCAGACACGTTTGAATCACCTTGATGACAAGAAATGAGCCACCAGCTTATTCACCCTCGCCTGAAACAAAAGTCCAAATAACTGTTGGAGCAACCCGCTGAAACGGTGCGGACAGTTCGAAAATCAGCGAGTCGCCGATACATAAGTACCGCCACAGAGGCCTCGGTTCGTGCCTGTGCATGAGCGGTCGTGTTTTTCCCGCCAAAGGGACTACTATTCGATTCGCAGCCCCCGTTTCATGCACAGGTAACCGCCATGCGTCTTTCCGAGTTCATCGTCAAAAACGTTGACCGCATCGTCGATGAGTGGGAGCTGTTCGCCAAAACCATCACCCCTGCCGCCGACACCATGGATGGCCCGGCGCTGCGCGACCATGCGCGCTCGATCCTGCTGGCCGCAGCGCGGGATATGAACAAACCCCAAAGTCCCGGTGAACAAGCGGCCAAGGCCCGTGGCGAAGGCCCGGAGAAAACCCCGAGCCTGGATGAAGCCGGCGCCAGCCATGGCGAACTGCGCCACACCGTGGGTTTCGATCTGGTGCAGATGACCAGCGAATTCCGCCATTTACGGGCGTGCGTGATTCGCCTGTGGGTCAACAGCCTCGAATCCCCCGACATGGCCTACTTCCAGGACATGATCCGTTTCAATGAGGCCATTGACGAAGCACTGGCCGAGTCCACCGCGGCCTACGCCGAGCGGGTCAATCGCTCGCGGGACATTTTCCTGGCGATTCTCGGCCACGACCTGCGCACCCCACTGCAAGCAGTGAACATGTCCACCGAAATGCTGTTGCGCAAAGCCAACCTCGAAGGCGATGCGTTGAAGTGCGCAACCCACATAAAACGCGGCACCGGTCACATGTCTATGATGGTCAACGACCTGCTGGAGCTGGTGCGCAGCCGTCTGGACAAGAGCCTGCCGATCGAACCGACCCCCATGGACCTGGCCCAGGCAACACAGGACGCCATCGCCCGGGCCTGCGCCGCTCAGCCCGAATGCGATCCGACCCTGGACATCGTGGGGGACACCCAGGGTGTGTGGGATCCGCGGCGACTGGACCAGATGCTGCAAAACCTGATCGGCAACGCGCTGCAGCATGGCTCGGACAAACGTGAAGTAACCTTGACGCTCAAGGGCGATGCCACCAGCGTTCAGTTGACCGTGCACAACGACGGCATACCGATCCCTGCCGACGCAATTCCAACGATTTTCGATCCGTTGGTGCGCAGCGCCAGTGAAGAGCTCGGCGAACCCACCACCAGCCTTGGGCTGGGGTTGTTTATCGTCAAGGAAGTGGTGGATGCGCATCAGGGGACGATTGAGGTCAGCTCGAATGAGGCTGACGGCACGCTGTTTACCGTGGTGTTGCCGAGGAAGGTGTAAGGTCTATCGCCAGCACAGGCGCCGTAGAAACCCCTCACTCACTATCAGTTCTGATAGTTCCCAACCCTTGGCCGTCCGAGTAAAACTGGAAGTACGAATTCAGCCATGAAGGCAGGCTCCACCATGACCGACGCCGCAAATAGTGATCGCCGCTCGCGCCAGTCACATACCGTCCTGTTGGCCACCGACAGCAAGAATTCGGCGCTTTCCGAAGTCCTGGGTGGAAAGCCCAATCCAATCGCGTATTCAGTCTATGGCGAACAGTCCGCACCGCAGGAAATCGCCACGCGGCTGGGCTTCAACGGTCAGCTACGGGAGGTGAGACTCGGCTGGTATCTGCTGGGCAATGGCTACAGGGCTTACAACCCGGTGTTGATGCGCTTTCATAGTCCGGACAGTTGGAGCCCGTTTGGGGAGGGTGGGTTGAATGCGTATATGTATTGCGGGGGGGAGCCGGTGATGGGTACAGACCCGACGGGGCACTTCAATCCAGCGAAGTGGTGGAGAAATATTAGGAGTTTCCTCACCGAGGCTCGCAATCGACCTGCTCTAACCTACGAGATACTTGAGACACGGCAATCGTCTGAGACACTGACAGAAACTATCTCAACGCCACTAGCAATACCTCCCCCGAAACTGGCCCCGCGCGTAAACAGAGATTTAAAGCCGGCCCCGATCGTACATAGAAACTTAAAGCCGCCCCCGCCCGTGCAAAGAGCTTTAAAACCTGGTAACCGCGTAACAGGGAAGGAATCGGCTACACGCCCTTTTCTGCCCCTTCCATACAAACTTGAAAATGCAGTTTCGGTCGGTCGCAACGGTGTGGAACAAGTAGACCTAAATGCAGCCAGCAATATTCTGAGAGGCTCGTCTTAACCGGCGCGCCGGTGAGCATCCAAACAACTACTCCACCACCAACCGCCCCAACCGCTGCTTCAACATCCGGTTCTCAGCCCGCAGTTGCTGCACTTCTTCAAGCAGATCCAGCGCCAGGGCGACGCCTTCCCATTCCAGCTCCAGATCGCGCCGCAGCTTGGCGGCGCGCTTGGCCAGGGTCAGTTCGTAATCGGTGAAACGCCAATCCTTGGGCACGGCACCCTGAGGTTCGAGGATGCCGTGCTCGACGATTTCGATCACGTAGACGTCCGACAAATCGGTCGCCTCACAGAATTCTGCCAGGTCCAGTTGAACGATCAGGGGGTTGCTCATGACGGGCTACTCCGTGTCTTGGATCAGAAATTTTCTCTCGGGTCGAACGCTGCTTTCTTCGCCAGCTCCTGCCACAAGGCCTTGATGTCATCGTCCGATTTTTTCGGCATGACCGCCTTCAGTTGCACGAACAGGTAACCGCGTTCACCCGCCTTGTTCAGCAGGCCGTGGCCCTTGGCGCGCATGCGCTGGCCGTTCTGGCTGCCGGCCGGAACCTTGAGGTTGATCTTGCCGGTCAGGGTCGGCACCGCGACTTCAGCCCCCAACGCCAGCTCCCACGGTGCCAGCGGCAGGGTGATGATCAGGTTTTCGCCTTCGACGTCGAATTTCGGGTGCGGGGCAAAACGGATCGTCAGGTACAGATCGCCGTTGGCGCCACCACCGATACCCGGTGCGCCTTGACCCTTGAGGCGGATACGCTCGCCGTCGGTCACGCCGGCCGGGATTTTCACGTTCAGGCTTTTCGGGGTATTGCTGACGTGCTGGCCAGCGGCGTTGTATTGCGGCACCTGGAAGGTGACCTTCTTCGATTCGTTCGAGAGGGTTTCTTCGAGAAAGATCCCAAGTTCCATTTCCACGTCTTGCCCTCGACGCCCGCTGCTGCGACGCGACTCTGCACCACCAAATCCGGGGCCACGGTTACCGAAGATCGAACTGAAGAAGTCCGAAAAATCGCCGGTATCCTGGCCACCGCCACCAAAACCGCCACGGCTCTGCCAGCCCGGTGGTCCCTGGAACGGCTGGCCATGCTGGCCATAACGGCGCAAGTCGTCGTATTCGGCGCGCTTGTCGGCGCTTTTCAGCGCTTCATAGGCTTCAGAGGCGTCCTTGAACTTGGCCTCGGCGTCCTTTTCCTTGCTGACGTCCGGGTGGTATTTGCGCGCCAGCTTGCGATAGGCGGCCTTGATCGCCTTGTCGTCTGCCGTCGGCTCTACACCGAGAATCTTGTAATAGTCTTTGAAGTCCATCGCGGGAATCACCATCCGTTATCGAGGTCGCGCCACCTGCCACAGCATGCGCCTGTTTGCAGCGCAGGGCTTGACCGATCTCATGGTTGTGACCGGGCAGCGCATCAGAAGTTTATCGGCAGCAGGCGGGGCGACTTGCGGTCACAGCGCGGCTGTCCGGTTGATGCAGGGTAGTTTGGGGGTGATGGCACGTCTTTCAAGGCGCAGTGGCAAGATTTAGCGGATAGTCGGCCTTCGATTCTGTGCCGCACTGGCATACACTGCGCGGCCGTTTTTTAACCGGAACTTGAAAGACATGAACAACGCCTCTCCAGCCCGTGCCGTTGGTATCGATTTTGGCACGTCCAACTCCACCGTCGGCTGGCTGCGCCCCGGTGTGGAAACGCTGATTGCGCTGGAGGACGACAAGATCACCCTGCCCTCGGTGGTCTTCTTCAACCTCGAAGAACGCCGCCCGGTGTACGGCCGCCTGGCGCTGCACGAGTACCTGGAAGGCTACGAAGGTCGCCTGATGCGCTCGCTCAAGAGCCTGCTGGGTTCCAAGCTGATCAAGCACGACACCAGCGTCCTCGGCACGGCGATGCCGTTCAAAGACCTGCTCGGGCTGTTCATCGGCCAGCTCAAAAGCCGCGCAGAAGTCGCCGCCGGTCGGGAATTCGAAGAAGTGGTGCTGGGTCGTCCGGTGTTTTTTGTCGACGATGATCCGATGGCCGACAAAGAAGCCGAAGACACTCTGGTGGATGTGGCGCGCAAGATCGGCTTCAAGGAAGTCTCGTTCCAGTTCGAACCGATTGCTGCGGCATTCGACTACGAGTCGACCATCGAGAAAGAAGAACTGGTGCTGATCGTCGACATCGGCGGTGGTACGTCCGACTTCTCGCTGGTGCGCCTGTCGCCGGAGCGCCGCAACCACGACAACCGCCACGAAGACATCCTGGCCACCGGTGGCGTGCACATCGGCGGGACCGACTTCGACAAGCAACTGAGCCTGCAAGGCCTGATGCCGCTGTTCGGCTACGGCAGCCGCATGAAGAGCGGCGCCTACATGCCCACCAGCCACCACATGAACCTAGCGACCTGGCACACCATCAACTCGGTGTACTCGCAGAAGTCGCAACTGGCCTTGGGCAGCATGCGTTACGACATTGAAGACACCGGCGGCATCGATCGCCTGTTCAAGCTGATCGAACAGCGCGCCGGGCACTGGCTGGCGATGGAAGTCGAAGAAACCAAGATCCAGCTGACCCACGCCGAACATCGCCACGTGCCGCTGGATCGCATCGAAGCCGGTTTGAGCGTGGAACTGAGCCGCGCGCTATTCGAATCGGCCATCGACAACCTGCTGGAACGCGTGCGCAACAGCGTGACCCAGTTGCTGGCAGATGCCGACGTGCGGGTTGATCAGGTCGATACGGTGTTCTTCACCGGTGGTTCGAGCGGCATTCCGGCGCTGCGCAACAGCGTTTCGGCGATGTTGCCGAATGCGCGGCATGTGGAGGGGAATATCTTCGGCAGTATTGGTAGCGGTTTGGCGATTGAGGCGTCGAAGCGTTACGGTTCGATGGGCTGATCCGGAACCGAGTCGCCTCCATCGCTGGCAAGCCAGCTCCCACAGGTACAGCGCCGTTTTCGCGGCATACGCCATACCTGTGGGAGCGGGCTTGCCCGCGATGACGTCAGATCAGGCAATACATCTCCCCGATCAAACCATCCCCACCTGCTTCAACTCGCTCTTCAGGTACGCGTAATAAATCGGCCCCGCCACCACCCCCGGCAGGCCGAACGCGGCCTCGAACACCAGCATCGCCAACAGCAACTCCCATGACTTGGCACTGATCTGCCCGCCGACGATGCGCGCGTTGAGAAAGTATTCGAGCTTGTGGATAACGATCAGGTAACCCAGCGCCGCCAGGGCCACCCAGATCGACAGCGACAGGCCGACGATGGTGATCAGGGTGTTCGACATCAGGTTGCCGATCACCGGCAACAGGCCGAGCAGGAAAGTCAGCACGATCAGGGTTTTGGTGAGCGGCAACTTGATGCCGAACATCGGCAGCACCACCGCCAGGAAGATCCCGGTGAAGAAGGTGTTGAGCAGGGAAATCTTGATCTGTGCGAACACGATATTGCGAAAGGCCTGGACCAGCAGATGCAGGCGATCAAACAGCGCCGCAGCCAATGGCTTGCGTTTGGTCAGGTCCGGAATCCGCTGCAAGGCGATGATCGCACCGAGCACCATGCCGATCAGCAACGTCACGAACATGTGCGCCGCGTCCTTGCCAACCAGTTGCAAGTCGCTGAGGTGCTTGCTGATCCATTCGCCAATCGCTACGCGAAACTCGGCGGCGCTGGCCGGCAGATAGGCATCGATGAACGGCGGCAGTTGCCCGCGCGCGCGGTCGACCACGCCCATGAACTTGTCGAGGGACGCGCCGGGGTTTTCCGCTTCGTGCAGCAGGAAGCTGATGGCGCCGGCAAAGATCAGCGTCAACACGCTGACAATCAATGTCCCCAGCAACGCCACCGCAAGCCAGCGCGCACGCCGGCCTTCAATCAACCGCTGCAATTGCGGAGTGAGCATGTTGACCAGTTCGAACACCAGCAACCCGGCCAGCAGACTCGGCAGCAACCGCAGCGGTATCACCAGCAGCAGCCCACCAAAGATGATGACCCAGCTGATGACCAGCAAAACTTGACGCTGAGAAAACGTTGGCATACAGCCTCAAAACGAACGGCGTAAAAGGATTGGCAGTCTGCCAGCGATCCGGTGTCAGCACTAGGGATTGTGTGGGGCGACCTTGGTCGGGGGTTGCCGGTTTTTTGCAGCGTCCTTACCGACCCCATCGCGAGCAGGCTCGCTCCTACAGTGGAACTGAGTACACAGGACAAATGTA
>NZ_JBSVXD010000143.1:0-15363 GCF_054070755.1 Pseudomonas sp. SDO5591_S426
TACAGGTTGATCATATTTCTCTGCAGGAGCTGCCGAAGGCTGCGATCTTTGCTTTACAGGCCCTGCTGCAAGGCAGGATCGTCGGGATTGAGCTGTTCGAGTTGGGCCAACAGAATCTGCACGTTCTGCAACTGGCCGCTTTCCTTCCAGTAATTGATCAGCAGCACCCGCGCCCGGCGATCGTTCGGGTGGCGCTGGACGATTTCCTGCAACTGCTTCTGCGCCGCTTCCAGTTCCTGCTCGCCATGCAGCGTGGTTGCCAGGTCATAGCGGTAATCCTTGTTGTCCGGCTCCAGCTCTACGGCTTTCGAAAGGCCCAGCAAGGCGAATTCGCTTTGGTCGTGATGCAGCAACCAGAGTCCCAGGGCGTGTTGCAAATAGGCTGAGTCAGGCTGCGCCTTGAGTTGTTTGGCCAATAGTTGTCGGGCGGCGTCGTTCTGGCCCAGTTTGTCCAGCACTTCGATCTGCATCACGAGCGCCGGCAGGTTGTCTGGCGCAAGGCGCAAGGTGTTGTCCAGCGCCTGCTGGGCTTCCTTGAATTCGGCATTGTGCAGATACAGGCGGGCCAGCTGATATTCGTTTTGAGCACTTTGCGGTGCATTTTTCAGCACTTGCTGCCAGGCATCGATGGCTTGCTCCAACGGCCCGAAATACAAGCCAAGATCATCCGGCGACAACCCCAGCAATGCGTTGACCGCAGCAAAGCGTACGTTCTGGTCGCTGTCATCGAGCAGCGGCCCCAGCAAGAGGCTGCGCTGACCGCTGGGTACCAGGCCGCTGATACTTTTGATCGCGGCAATGCGCACATCGGGCGACTCATGCTGCAAGTCGGCATCCGCCAGTTTCAGGGCGACGGAACTGGGGTAATTGGGCAATTCGGCATGCAGCCAGACGCGACGCTTGGGCGAAATATCAGGTCGCGCCAATTGTTGGTAAAGCACCCGCGCGGCCCCCGGCTGCCCGTTGCGTGCTGCCGCCAGTGCCTCGCTGTAACCGCGCTTGATCGCCTCCGGCACCACGGGGGTTGTACTGCGCAGGAACGCCCACGCAAGGCCGATGGCAATCAGGATAGACAGGCTGATGAGCAGGTTGCGGCGGGACTTGGGCATGCAGAATCCGGGAGCTGGCAAGCTTTGGCAAAGTTGCCAGCTTCGGTCAGGTGGGGCTGTGAGTCAAACAATAGGCGATTTATGAAAGAGGTATTTCTGGTGCCTGAATAAACTTGATCAAGGTAACTTTGACGGAAAAGAAGAAATGCCACCTGCCTTGAATGCAACGAGTACCGGGGGCGTGTGGTCACGCTCGACATCCAATGTCGGGGCACAGCCGCGAACCTCAACTTCAAATACTGTCCTGGCTGCCGGCAACAGTACTGGTCGCCTACGACTTCCTGTTACCGACCATTTGCCGGCTCGTATTGCGCCGGACAGTGACATTGCGCCTCCGGTACTCGACTGCTCCTCATTGACGTTCAAGCCAGTGTTTGTCAATCAGGCCGATCTTGATCAGCGATGGGCAGCACTCAAACAATATTTGACGAGTGCAACGCTCCCGGAGCAGGAAATACTCGATATGCTCAGTAGCGGCATTCTGCAAACGGACACCGGCAAGGCCATGAGCGGATTGTTTGCCAGTGCAATGCTGCGTTCAATCCGGCGGCCATCGACGCTGAGCAAGGCAAGACTGAAGAACATGGTTGATGTGCTCTGCCATCTTCCACCGAGTCAATGGCAAGCAGCGCTTGGAGAAAAAACAAGGTTTTCGAGTGACCAAGGCGCGAAGGGTGTTGTCGATTACATCCAGTCCAGGCTGGATATTTCGAGCGCACTTCTGAGCCGGAAAATTGCAGGTAAGGAGTTGGTGTCCGATGCACAGTGGGAAGCCATCAAGAGCATAACCCAGGATACCAGGCAATATGTGTGCTCCATTAACGCCGATCTCTTCAGCGCGTGGCTGATGCTCAAGGACGACTGTGAACTGCGTCCTTCACCCAAGGATGCGCTAAAGAACCTGACTGAGTTGATCGCTGCATTTAGTAATACATTGCCGGGAAACGATCACTTTGTTGATAAGGTCGAGGCCGTCTGCGATCAGTTCAAGCCCGGTTATCAGGGTGTTTCACCTGCGCCAATGGAAGGGAAACCAGATGCATTGATTTCACTGAGGTTTAACAGACCGCTGAAGTCGGAAGTCCGCTCTGGAGCCGATAACGTTGAGCCGTTATTGAAGCCAATCCAGCCACAAGATCCCGCTCCGACGTTGCTGGGTGACTTTCAACGTTTTGAGTCCCACGCTAACTTTTACACGAGCGCTGGTAACTCGGGTCCACGTATACCCGAGAGTTTTGCAGGTAAATTTTTGTACGTCTGCAATGCACTGGATACTTTCGGCGCTTTAAAACTGGACAGTAGCCATATATCAACCGGCCGACCGCTCGATTTTTCAGGCAAACCCGAGACTGAGGGTGGGATCAGCAATTTGCAGGCGCCGTCGATTGATTTTTCTGGACCTCAATCCGATGCGACGCCCATTACGGTTCTGTCGCCGGCTACATTAAGGCAATTCGCAGCGCAAGTAGACGACATTTTCAACCGGGTCTTGAGCAGCATTACTCCCTGGAGCAGTGCCTATGCCGACGAGCTTGATGAAGTTGTGGTCATGCTCAATCAAAAGGACAAAGACCTGACAGCCGAGGGTTCGGTTTGGTCCAGCTTGCCAGACACTGCAGTATTGGGAGAGCAATTGCGCGATTGGCTCGCCAGGATGAGTGGCCGCTTACTCGATTCGGGCGTTGCGGTGTTGAGTCAAACGGGTAACTTGATTGAGCGTAATCCGGGACGTTCCTTGGCTACGTTTAGCCTTTATGTCGCGCTGACGAATCTATACAACCATTGGTTTCTGCCTGACGTTAAAGATTGGGTTGACCCTTTGGCAGGCGTAGCTCCCGAACCGGACGATACGCCGGATGAGGCGTTTTTTATCTTTGAAAAAACACTCGAAGGCATTGATGAGATATTTGAAGAGCTACCGGAATTTGCTGACGCGGTGAGAAATCGTATCAGCGAGTCGGAATATCTGGACCCTTCTGATGACCCACAACTAATAGAAGATATCGAGGCAATTCTGCAACAGTCTGTACCTGGAATGGGAACTGTGACCTATCAGGATTATCTGCAAGATGTCATCGAGTTGGCCCGTTTAGACGCACAAAGTGAGTTCGAGATTGGGCCAGAGAATGATTCAGCGACCTTCCCTGAGCCCACTCAAAATAGTGTATCGACTCTGGACGCAGCAACCGCCAAAGCGCGTAATAAACGTAGCGGGGAGGAGGATGCGGCGCCTTCCAGCTTGAAAAAAGCAGTGAGTGAAGTGTCCGCACCTGTATCGGCACCTGCACATTGGCTGATCGAGGCGGGGCAACGCTCATTAAATGCGGACGATTCAGCGACAGTGGGTGAAAAAAACACCGCAGATGTCATGGTCGGTCAGGCGGCGGAAAGCTTTATAAAGGCTCTTGATGATCTGCAGTTGATTTCAGACCCCTCGATATTTATACGCACTGTCATTGACGAAGCGATTGCCAGCTCTAATCTGCCCGCACATCTAAAATTCAGACTTAATTTCAAAAAAAAATTCAAGGTTGAATTTAGGCTGCGCCGTACGGAAAGGGAGATTCACAAGCCTCTCTATCAATATCGATATAAAGAATTTGACCTTGCTCAGCTATTTGCGGGGCAACACAAGAAAGAAAAATCTGGGCGTGAGGAAATTACCATATCCTGGCCAGATGGATGCACCGGAGAATTTAAAGCCACAGTAGAGCAGAACGATTTCGAAGCCGCCTACAAATTGAAAAAAGATGAGGTGCTTTCTCAGCCTGGAATATTTGAGCTTTGGAAGCTTGATAAGCAGAATGAACTGCGAAGAATTCTCAAGGTTTATCTGCAACAACCAGGGCTCTCGGCCGAAAACCAAAAGATTGCCAACGATTTTCTTGATGGCAAATTCAAAGCCCAGACGATATCTATTCGTGACGGGGCTCTAAGCACGCCGGATGAAGTGAGTAACGCGCTCTATCTACGCGGTCCCAAGGGTTCTCCCGGGTTGTTTGTGTTTTTTGGAGTTAATAGCACTGTTATCGAGTACCCCCTTGATTTGTTGCAAGGAACGAAGTCAATAGAAAAATTTCCGGAGCTCAGAGACCAATTATCCAAGCGAATATCCCTAAAGGAATTTTTGGGGCGTGACGCTAGCGATTTCAAATACAATCTGGGTGGTTTTTATCCAGCAAATTCGAAGATTGAAAAACCTGGTTTTTTCGATTTTTTTCGCTTTGATTCTAAAATATTTGATCACATCGACTACAAAATAGCATATGACCCTATTCTATTTGGATGGGAAGACAGCGCGGCAGAGCCGATTTTTACAGAACTCTTCAAGCGACAGATTGAACAAGTAACCATCGGTATCGACATACTAAGCTCTACCTCAAACGAGCGCATTACCGATGCGATATTGCAGTTTGTAGCTGATGCGCTGGCGATGCTGGCGACTTGTACAGCATTTTTGCCCGGGCCGGGTGCTGTAACCGCGGGTTTGTCCATGCTGTTTGGTTTCGGATCTGCGGGAACTGACTTCGTAAGAGGTGAACTGGAAGACGATCAAGAGCTTGCGGCGCAGCATAAAGCCAACGCCTTGCGCGGAGCAGTTTTTGAGCTGATCGGGCCCTTTGTTAGCAAACGAATAGGTAAAGTCTTATCAGGTCGTGAAAAGTCCCGAATTCACTCAGAGATTTTTAATCGCTTGAGGTCATCAGGGCGCCTACCTGATGATGTCGCTAAATACATTCCGATAAAAAAGTCCCGCCCAGCCATTATTAAAAAAGCTCAAAAGCTGCCTAAGTGGATCCCGCCTGTCGCGAAGGATAGTTTTGAGATCAACTCGGTGGTTAACAGGAAGTTCATCAATTATCGCACTGCGAATAGAATGAATCGTTTGGGAGAAGGCCCAGAGGTTGCGCAAAAACTAATGGATACGACCGGCATTACGTATTATGCAGGCCCCGAAAAAGGCTACGTGTATAAAGGCGTGGTCATGCGTGGAGACATGAGGCCTCCAAGCGAAGTTTTTTCAGAGGGGTTCCAATTGCGCACCTCTGTATCCGACATCAATCAGGTGAATGGAATGCGGGGAGGATTTGGCGGCGGGAAAGATGCACTCGATCCTGATGGTATGGGAATATCGACGTCGGCTTTTTACAAGAAAAGTGGCGCAGGTGCCTATCAATATGGCGGCGCAAAAGGTGGTTACACCTACGTGATCAACGGTAAGGACCTTGAAGGGTTTCATCTGTATCGCAACCACAATCTGGCGGCTCATCCGCGCTCAAGGCTGGGATTCGAACCTCTCGAAATCAACTACGGAACGAACATTCCACCGTCAAAAATACTGGGCGCCTACGATGCAAATGGTGTTTTTTATCCAAACCCAAACGCCCTGGCCGGCAACATCGCGTCAAGCACGCCACCGGCGCCACCGATGAGAAACCCGGCGCCTAAAAAATCGAGGAAGGCGAATACAACAACCACCTCACCAACAACCCGCAGTTGAAAGGCGAGGCGAGAGCAAACCAGGGTCCGGATGAATAACCTGGACCTGCTTCAACACTGATACCTGTCGAGGCCTCCAGCAATGACTACGCTTGCTGGAGGTGCCTCGACGAGCAGTCCCATGCAAGCGTTGCTGCAATATTTCAAAGCGATCCTCCACCCCAGCCCCGGGGTGTTGCTGTTTGCCTTGCGAACCATCGCGGCCGGGCTGTTGACCCTGTACCTGGCGTTTTTGTTTGATCTTGAACAACCCAAATGGTCAATCATGGCCGTGGTCATCATCAGCCAGCCGTTGGGTGGCATGGTCTTGGCCCGCAGTTTTGGTCAGGTTATCGGCACCACCGTGGGTGCGGCGGTGGCCGTGATGATCATGGCCATCTTTCCTCAGGCACCAGTGCCTTTTCTGATTACCTTGTCCCTGTGGCTGGCGCTGTGCACTGCCGGTGGCACTTTACTTCGCTACACCAGTTCCCAGGCGTTTGTGCTCAGCGGCTATACGGCGGTGGTGGTTGGATTGTTGGCGGTCCCTGATCAGGACGGCACCTTTTTGCTGGCCGTGACCCGGGTGACCGAGACGCTACTGGCGGTGGCTTGCGTCTGCGTCGTCAGCTTGCTGACCGCGCGCCCGGAGGCCGTGGCCAAGGATTATTTCGCCCGTATCGATCAGGTGATCAAACTGCTGGCGACCCATGCCAGTGCAGTCATTCGTACCGAGGAAAGCGAAGAAGACTTCCATCGTCGGCAAATGCAGCTGCTGGGTCAGATCAGCGCACTGGAAGGGGTACGTCGGCATCTGTATTACGACGCACCGCGTTTACGCAGTGCCGACGACCTGGTGCAGTTGCTCGGCAATCAACTGGTGCTGCTGACGGCGCGGCTCACCGCGTTGCGCCATCAGCGTGAGCTGTTGCTGGCGCGCTGGGAAGGCGAGATACCTGAAGAGATTCGGCTGTTACTCAGCGAAGAATTGGTTTTTCTCGATGAACTGGCGCGCCAGGGACGTGCGCTACCGGCCGAACAACGACGGCAGTTTTCGCTGTTGCAGCAGCGTTTCGATGCACTGGCTTACCGTTCGGAACAACTGGTTGAGCCCCTAAAGGCCACCTTGCGCTCGCTGTCCTGGTCTTTGCGCTGGGAACAGGCGCGCATGCTGCAGCAACTTGAGACGATTCTGGAGTTGAGCGATGTGATCCAGAGCGGGCGCGGGGCCAGCAGCGTCTATCGCGGCCAAAGCAACCCGCTGCACCTGGATTTCACCCTGGCAACGATGAATGCCATCCGCGCGTATTGTGCGCTGATGGTGGCCGGCCTGATCTGGATCGAAACCGGTTGGGACGGCGCCCGGGGCGGGATGGTTGTAACGGGGATTCTTTGCTCGCTGATGGCGACGTTTCCCCGGCCGTTGCTGGCTGTGCAGAGTTATGCGCGCGGATTGGGATTGGCGCTGGTGGTGTCGGCGGTGCTGCAATTTGCGCTGGTGCCGATGATCAGCAGTTTCGAGTTGTTGGCCTTGTTGTTGGTGCCATTGCTGTATGCCGTTGCGGTGGGGTTGTCCAGTCCGCCCACTACGGGGACGGGGATCGGTCTGGGATTGACCACGTTTTTGCTGTTGGGGCCGCAAAATACCGGATTGGGGCAGAACACTGCGATCCAATGGTTCGAATTTGCCGGTGCCTATGTCTGCGCCGCCACGCTGGCGTTGAGCGTCTACGCGTTGATCTTCCCGTTCAGGCCGGTGCTGCGTATGCGTCGGCTGTACCAAGAGAATTGCGAGCAGGTCAATGCCTTGCTGAAAACCCCGCCTACCGATGACAACCAGTTTGCCTTCGAGAGCCGTATGGTCGACCGCCTGACCATGATGCTCGGCCTGTTGCCCGCCATCCAGGACAAGCCCGCGCGCGACCTGTTCGAAGTCAGTCTCGGTTGCATGGCGCTGGGCATCGCCTTGAACCAGCTCAGGCAGCAGGCGCAAGGCAACGCGCTGCTGAGCCAACAAACGCAAGAACGGTTGGCCGCCACCGTTCGGGAAACCGGGCGACTGGTCGCCGGTCGGCCGAATATCGAGGTCGATCGTGTGCTTGAAAACCTGCATACCCTCGGCGATGAACTCGACACGCTGCATTCCAGCGTCCATGAACACCTGTGGTCAGTGTTTCGCATGCGCGTGGCGTTGCTGATCGTGGTGTCATTCCTGGAGCGGCACCGGCGCCATTTCGAAACCGAAGCACCCCAAGGAGAACCCACACTTGCCCATTGATCTGGAAATAGGCGGTGTCTACCTGCCGCCGATTGCCCAGGCATTGCTGCTGGGCCTGCCGATTTTCCTGGTGCTGGACTGGACTCTGCGACGCCTCGGCGTGCTGCGATTCGTCTGGCATGAAGCCTTGTTTGAAGGCGCGCTGTACGCCTGTATATGCGCAACGCTGATTCTGCTGATGGGAGCCTGATGCCTTGAAGAAGATCCTCGCCCACCTCTCGACATTGGCCGTGGTCCTGCTGGCTTTTGTGCTCGGATGGTTTGCCTGGGAGCATTACACCCGTGCGCCCTGGACCCGGGATGCGCGGGTGCGCGCCGATGTGGTGACCTTGTCCGCCGATGTCGCCGGACGAATCGTCAAACTCAACGTGCAAGACAACCAGCATGTGGACAAGGGCCAACTGTTACTCGAAATCGATCCCTCGCGCTACGCCCTGGCGGTGGAACATGCCAGGCGAGCAGTGGAAGTGTCGAAGGCGTCGCTGGGACAGTCGGAAGCAACGATTGTCGCCAGCCAGGCGTTGCTCAGGCAGCGGCAGAGCGAGGAACGGCGACGGCGGACGCTCAAGGAACGTTCGGCGATTTCCGGCGAAGAATGGGAAAAAGCCAATACCGATGTGTCCGTGGCCGAGGCCGATTTGCTGCGCAACCAGGCCAACCTGGGTTTTGCCCAGGCCAACGTGCAACTGGCGATCGCTGCATTGGCCGAGGCTGAACACGATCTTGAGCGAACGCGGGTGGAATCGCCGGTCAGCGGCTATGTCACGAATCTGTTGACCCGCCAGGGTGACTACGCGACAGCGGGCGGTCCGCTGGTGGCATTGGTGGACAGCGATTCGTTTTATGTCAGCGGCTACTTCGAAGAAACCAAGCTGCCACGAATCGGCGAGGGCGACCGCGTCGATATCGAGTTGATGAGTGGCGAGCGTTTTGGCGGCACCGTGCAAAGCATCGCCTTCGCCATCGCCGACCGCGAAAACCTGCCGGGCGGGCGTTTGCTGGCCAACATCAACCCCAGCTACACCTGGGTCAAACTGGCGCAGCGGGTGCCGGTGCGGATCAAGATCGATGGGGATTATGCGGGTAAGGACAAGTTGCGGGCGGGGACGACGGCGACGGTGACCGTGCAGGAAGACCACAATTCTCAGGTTCACCCTTGAACCCTGTGGGAGCGGGCTTGCCCGCGATAGCGGTGGATCAGTCACCTCAATGTTGAATGTGCCTACGTCATCGCGGGCAAGCCCGCTCCCACAGGTGACGATGGTGAATTCAATATTCAGCAGGCAAAAAAAGCCCCGCGACCGAATGATACGCGGGGCAAAAAAATTGGTTGGTTGCGGCCAACCAAAGGAGCTCTTTAGAAAACCGTATTACTTGCTGGCGACCGTCTCCGGTTGCCAGCCGCCACCGAGGGCCTTGTAGATCGCGACGATGCCGCGATACAAATCGACTTCGGCCTGGGCCTGCGTATCTTCGGCCGCCAGACGTTCACGCTGCGCATCCAGCAGCACCAGGAAGTCGGCAGTGCCTTCGCGATAGCGGATCTCGGCGAGGTTGGCAGCGGAACGGCTGGACTCACTCTGACGAATCAGCGAAATCAGTCGCTGCTGACGTTTGCCGTAATCGCTGAAGGCGTTTTCCGATTCTTCCAGCGCCAGTAGCACTTGCTGCTCGTAGGTCGCAAGCGCGCCTTCGGCATCGGCATCGGCGCCACGCAAACGGGCGCGCACACTGCCTAAATCAAATGCTGCCCAGGTAATGCTCGGGCCAAGCGCCCAGGCATTGGCCGCAGAGGAACCAATCTGCGAACCACGCCCGGCGGTGAAACCGAGGAAGCCACTGAGGCTGACACGCGGGAACAGATCAGCCTTGGCTACGCCAATCCGCGCCGTGGCCGAGGCCAGTTTGCGTTCGGCGCTGAGGATGTCCGGACGACGTTGCAGCAGTTCACCCGGATCACCGATCGGCAGAGCCTTGGCAATCGCCGGCAAGTCTTTCGGGCTCAGGTCCACGGTCAACTTGTCCGGGCGCTCACCCAGCAACGTGGCGATGCGGTTTTTCTGCCGCACCTGCTCGGCCTGCAATTGCGGCACGCTGGCTTCGACCGAGGCCAAACGCGCATCGGCGCGTTCCACGTCCAGCTGATCGCCGACACCGGCATCACGCAGGCTGATGGTGATCTTGCGCGACTCCTGCTGGTTCTCCAGGTTGGCCAGGGCGATTTTTTCCCGCAGTTGTGCACCGCGCAATTGACCGTAGGCGTCCACCAATTCGGCAATCATGGTGACTTGCAGTTGGTACAGGTCGGCCTCGATCGCTTGTTGTTCGGCGTTGGCCGACTCCAGGTTGCGCTGGATGCGGCCAAACAGGTCGATCTCCCACGCCATGTCCAGGCCCAGGTCGTAGCGTTCGCTGTTGACCCGGTCGGTGGTCTGGCCGGGAATCTGGCCCTTGCCCAAATCACTGCTGACCCGGCTGGTGATGGTCGGCATGGCGTCATTGCTGACGTCATCACGGATCGCCCGCGCCGCTTTCCAGCGAGCGAAGGCGACACGCAAATCACGGTTGCCCTTGAGCGATTCGGTGACCAACTGGTTGAGGGTCGGATCTTCGAATTGCTGCCACCAGATGCCTTCGAAACGCGAGCGGTCAAAGTTTTTCTGACCGGCCGCACCATCAGTAGCGGTGGTGATGTTGGCCGGTTCAAGGGTTTCGGTCTTGTAGTCCGGGCCGACGGCACAGGCGCTCAGCGCCAGTACCAGCAGGCTCGGCAGGAAAGCTTTCAAACTCATCAATGCGACTCCAGCTTCAGGGTGGCCTTGGCAGCTTTGCGCTTCTCGCCGCGCTCGACAAAGTTACGAATCAACACGTAGAACACTGGCGTCAGCAACAGACCGAAGAACGTCACCCCGAGCATCCCGGAGAACACCGCCACACCCATGGCATGACGCATCTCGGCACCGGCACCGCTGGAGAACACCAGTGGCACCACACCCATGATGAACGCGAAGGAGGTCATCAGGATCGGCCGCAGACGCAGACGGCAGGCTTCGAGTACCGCAGCCAGCGGGTTCATGCCTTCCAGCTGTTTATCCTTGGCAAACTCGACGATCAGAATCGCGTTCTTACAGGCAAGCCCCACCAGTACGATCAATCCGATCTGGGTGAAGATGTTGTTGTCGCCACCGGAGGCAATCACGCCGGTAATGGCCGACAGCAGGGTCATCGGTACGATCAGGATCACCGCCAGTGGCAGGCTCCAGCTTTCGTATTGAGCGGCGAGCACCAGGAACGCCAGCAATACGCAGAGCGGGAACACGAACAGCGCGGTGTTGCCGGACAGAATCTGCTGGTAGGTCAGGTCGGTCCATTCGTAGGTCATGCCGTTCGGAAGTTCTTCCTTGAGCAGTTTCTCGATGGCTTTTTCCGCTTGGCCGGAGCTGTAGCCGGGGGCTGCCGCACCGTTGATTTCAGCGGTGATGAAGCCGTTGTAGTGCATCACGCGGTCCGGGCCCGAGGTGTCGCTGACCTTGATGAAGGTCGCCAGCGGGATCATCTCGCCCTTGTTGTTACGCACTTTCAGCTGGCCGATCTGGTCGGATTCGAGGCGGAACTGCTGCTCAGCCTGAACGTTGACCTGATAGGTACGACCGAAGCGGTTGAAGTCGTTGGCATACAGCGAACCCAGGTAAATCTGCAGGGTGTCGAAGATGTCGCTGACGGCCACGCCGTGGGTCTTGGCTTTTTCACGATCGATAGCGGCATCGACCTGCGGCACGTTCACGGTGTAGCTGGTGAACAGGCCTGCCAGTTCCGGCACGTTGTGGCTTTTGTTGATGATGTTCATGGTTTCTTTGTACAGCTCTTCGTAGCCCAGGTTGCCCCGGTCTTCGATTTGCAGGCGGAAACCACCAATGGTACCCAGGCCTTGTACCGGCGGCGGCGGGAAGATCGCCATGTAGGCTTCCTGAATCCCGGCGAACTGGCCGTTCAAGGCCCCGGCAATTGCACCGGCGGACATGCTCGGGTCTTTACGCTCGTCGAACGGTTTCAGGGTCACGAACACGATGCCGGCGTTCGGGCTGTTGGTGAAGCCGTTGATCGACAGGCCAGGGAAGGCCACCGCACTTTCCACGCCAGGCTGTTTCAGGGCCAGGTCGGACATGCGCTTGATCACGTCTTCGGTGCGGTCCAGGCTCGCTGCGTCCGGCAATTGCGCGAAGGCCACCAGATATTGCTTGTCCTGGCCAGGTACGAAACCGGTCGGGGTGCTGGAGAAACCGAAGAACGTCAGGACCATCAGGCCGGCGTACAGCAGCAGGGCGATACCGCTTGAGCGAATCACACGGGCAACGGTGCCAACATAACCGTGGCTGGCTTTCTCGAAGAAACGGTTGAACGGACGGAACAACCAGCCGCCAAACAGCTTGTCCAGAATCCTGGAGAAACGGTCCTTCGGCGCGTCGTGGCCTTTGAGCAATACCGCAGCCAGTGCTGGCGACAGAGTCAGGGAGTTGAAGGCCGAGATCACCGTCGAAATCGCAATGGTCAGGGCGAACTGCTTGTAAAACTGCCCCGTCAGACCGGAGATGAACGCTGCCGGAATGAATACCGCACACAGCACCAGTGCCGTGGCAATGATCGGGCCGGTTACTTCGCCCATGGCTTTTTTGGTCGCTTCGACCGGCGTCAGTCCGAGCTCGATGTTCCGCTCGACGTTCTCCACCACCACGATCGCATCGTCGACCACGATACCGATCGCCAGCACCAAGCCGAACAGCGACAAGGCGTTGAGTGAGAAGCCGAACAAGTGCATCACGGCAAACGTACCGATCAACGATACCGGCACCGCCACCAACGGAATGATCGAGGCGCGCCAGGTTTGCAGGAACAGGATCACCACCAGCACCACGAGGATCAGCGCTTCGAAGAGGGTGTGAACCACCGCCTCGATGGAGCCGCGCACGAAGATCGTCGGGTCATAGACGATGCTGTAGTCCATGCCCTGCGGGAAGTTTTTCTTCAGTTCATCCATCTTGCCCCGAACCTGGTTCGAGATGTCGATGGCATTGGAGCCAGGACGCTGGAAGATCGGGATCGCCACCGCCGGCTGGTTGTTCAGCAGCGAACGCAGGGCGTATTGGCTGGAACCCAGTTCAACGCGAGCGATGTCCTTGAGGCGAGTGATTTCACCGTTGTCGCCAGAGCGAATGATGATGTTCTCGAACTCTTCCTCACTGACCAAGCGGCCCTGAGTGTTGACCGACAGCTGGAAGCTTTGGGCATTCGGGGCAGGGGGCGCGCCCAATGCACCGGCAGCCACCTGACGGTTCTGTTCACGAATCGCGTTGACCACATCGGTGGCGGTCAGGTTGCGCGAAGCGGTCTTGTTCGGATCGAGCCACACCCGCAGCGAGTAGTCGCCCATGCCGAACAACTGCACATCACCGACACCGCCCAGACGCGCCAGCTCATCCTTGATGTTGAGCAGGGCGTAGTTGGACAGGTAGAGCATGTCGTAGCGTTTGTCCGGCGAGGTCAAGTGCACAACCATCGTCAGGTCGGGCGACGCCTTGTCCACAGTGATACCGATGCGCGTCACTTCTTCGGGAAGTTTTGGCTCGGTCCGGGTCACGCGGTTCTGCACCTGCACCTGCGCGTTGTCCAGGTCAGTACCCAGCGCGAAGGTGATGGTCAGGGTGATCTTGCCGTCAGCGGTCGATTGCGAGGACATGTACAGCATGTTCTCGACGCCGGTGATCGCTTGCTCCAGCGGAGCGGCCACGGTTTCACCGATGACTTTAGGGTTGGCACCCGGGAAGTTGGCGCGGACCACAACGGTCGGCGGTACCACTTCCGGGTATTCGCTGATCGGCAACTGGAACAGCGAGATCGCGCCGGCGATCAGGATCAGCAGCGAAAGCACCGCTGCGAAGATCGGCCGTGAAATGAAGAATTGGGAAAAATTCATCGGAGTCGTTATCCCTTAACCGCGTGGGGTCGCTGCAGCCAGTTTCACAGCCGTGCCCGGCGCAACCTTGGCAGGCGCGACTTGTGGCAGGTTGCTGGCTTCCAGCGCTTGTCGTTGTTGTGCAAGGGCCGCGAGAGTTTGTTCGCTGGCCATCGGGATCACTTCAGGGGTGACTGGCGAGCCTGGACGCACTCGTTGCAGACCCTTGACGATGATGGTGTCGTCCTTGTTCAGGCCGTTGCGCACGATGCGCAGACCTTCGATTTTCGGACCCAGCTCGACCGCGCGGTAAGCGGTGTTGTTGTCGGCATCCATCACGAGCACGAACTTCTTGCCGAGGTCGGTACCGACGGCTTCGTCGTTGATCAGCATGGCGTTGTAAGTGCCGCTGCCCACCAGTTTCAGGCGTGCATACAAGCCTGGGGTGTAGCTGCCGTCGCTGTTGTCGAACACGGCGCGACCACGGATGGTGCCGGTCTTCGGGTTGACCTGGTTGTCGACGAAGTTCATCACGCCCTGGTGCGGGTTGCCGTCTTCGTTGGACAGGCCCATGTAAACCGGAGTGGTGGCGCCGCGTTTGCCTTGGCGAGCGAGCTGGGTGTACTTGAGGAACACACGCTCGTCAGCGTCGAAGTAGGCGTAGACCTTGTCGGTGGAGACCAGGCTGGTCAGCGGGGTCGTATCGGCGGTGACCAGGTTGCCGGCGGTGATTTCCGCACGGCTGACGCGACCGCTGATTGGCGCGGTGACGCGGGTAAAGCTCAGGTTCAACTTGGCCAGGTCGAGTTGCGCTTGCAGGGCACCGACAGCAGCGCGGGCTTCTTGCGATGCGCTGGTCCGCGAGTCGGCCAATTCGGCGGAAATCGCGTTGCTGGTGCGCAGGCGCTCACCGCGCTGGGCTTCGTTTTCGCTGCGAGTGGCATTGGCGCGAGCCTGGGCTACCAGCGCTTCGAGTCGGCGGACCTCAGCCTGGAATGGACGCGGATCGATCTGGAACAGCAGGTCGCCTTTCTTGACCAGTGCGCCTTCAGTGAAGGCCACTTCGTCAATCTGGCCGGAGACCCGTGGACGAATCTCAACGGTTTCCGGCGCTTCAAGGCGCCCGGTGAACTCGTCCCACTCGTTGACCGGTTGCTCCAGCACCTTGGCCACGCTGACTTTCGCCGCTGGCATCGTGGCGGCAGTTTCCGGGGCCTTGCCGCAGGCGCTCATCACCAGTACGGCCAACATGGCCAACGGGAAGCGCAAATGTTTGAGTGACTGTTCCATGGATGCATCCGCCAATGTGTTGAGATTGGCGAATGATGCTCGGCGGGTTGGTATCGCACGAATCGAATGAGGCGAAGGTAACTATCATTCGGAATGATATAAGACCCGATTCAGCCCTCTAGCATGCACCTTTGGTTAGTGGGCTATCAATTGGGTCGATGGCAATTCTGTCTTGCTGAAATAGCATTAATCAGGCTTGCAATCGGGGTGAAGCCATCGCGGGCAAGCCTTGCTCCTACTTGGCTCAGTGCGATCCT
>NZ_JBSVXD010000144.1:0-15324 GCF_054070755.1 Pseudomonas sp. SDO5591_S426
ACTGAATTGTAGGAGCTGGCGAAGGCTGCGATCTTTTGATTCTGCTTTTTATTTCGCGGGTTTGACGAACCGCAGCGTCATCCGGTCCGACTCACCAATCGCTACATATTTCGCCCGATCCTTCTCGCCCAATGTCAGCGCTGGCGGCAAGGTCCACACGCCTTCGGGGTAGTCCTTGGTGTCCTTCGGGTTGGCGTTGATTTCGCTCTGCGCCTCAAGCTTGAAACCCGCATCGGTCGCCATTTTCACCACGTAATCGGTGGTCAGGTAGCCGCTGTGCTTGATGTCCTCCAGTGACGCCCCGTCCTTGGCCCGGTGATCCACCACGCCGAGCACGCCACCCGGTTTGAGCACTTTGAAGAAGGCCTGGAACATCAGCGGCGCGGTGTCCGCCAGCACCCAGTTGTGCACGTTGCGAAAGGTCAGCACGGTGTCCGCCGAGCCCGGTTGGCCGAATGCCGGGGCTTTCGGATCGAACTCAAGCACCTGAGCCTTGGCGTACTGAGCGGGAGCAGCAGCGAATTTGCTCTTCAGCTTCTCTTCGTTCTTACGCGCATAGTCACTGACCGTCGGCGCCTGGACCGCCGCGATGTAATGACCATTTTCCTTGAGCACTGGCGCCAGCAATTCGCTGTACCAGCCATTGCCGGGGGTGATTTCAATGACCGTCTGCTTCGGTCCCAAGCCAAAAAACTGCAAGCTCTGTTGCGGATGACGATAGCCATCACGTGCGACGTTTTCCGGAGCCCGCCAACTGCCGGCCAAGACCTTGGCGTATTGCTCGGCGGTCACCGTCGGCGCGGCGGCATGACTGAAAACAGGTGCAAGCAAAGCGGTCAGCGTCACAGCCAGAAGAGCAGGTTTCATGGGGCGTCCTGAGTGAAGTCGAAGTCGACGCCGAGGCTAGCACGCAGGCCTGTCGGACCGATCACACATTATCGTCGGTGGACCTAACCAACGGTTCTAAGCCCATCGCAATCATCGGCTTGCTGCGGGCATAACGACTCAAGCGCTCGACCATCGCGTAGGGCATTGGCGGATCAAACGTAAAACCGCGCCGCTCATAAAAACCACGCAAATCCGGATGACAGAACAGCCACACCGGCAATTCGCAATCCTTCACCGCCGCCGTGATCAACGCGGCGGCAATCCCTTGGTCGCGACACGACGGATCGACAAACAACCCGGTCAGCCAATGCCCGCCGGAGACCGGACGCAAACACAACGCGCCAATAATTTCATTGCGTCGGGCGACCCACAATTGCGCATCGCGAACCGCTTTCATCGACGATTGATGAGCGCGGTAAAACTTGTTCATCAATGGCCAAAGCGGCTCATCGAGTTGGGTGAATTGGGTGCTGGGCATGATCCTGGACTGTCGGTGCGCAAAGCCGGCGATTATAAAAGAACGCGCCGGCATGGATAGGTGTATACCTGATCTCACATCCCCTGTGAGTGGAGTACGCATCATGTCCAAAGGTATGGATTCAAAGAAAGCCGACAAGAAAAAGCCGGCGAAAACCGCCATTGAAAAGCGCGCCGACAAGAAAGCCAAGAAGGTGAATGTGTTCGGCCATTGATCCTGCGCTGACCGATCGCTCCCGCGCAATGCGGGAGCGACACCGAAAATAATCTGCAAGAAATCCCGCCGCCGTTGCACAGAAGGGGACTGGTCCCCGATCCGAGCAACGCCATGCCTCATTACTTCGATAGCGCCCATCAAGTAGAAATAGAAACCCTGCGCCAACGCCTGACCGCCCGCACCGAGTGGCCGACCTGGCTGTTGTTGATCGGCGTGTACAGCGCGTGGTTCGCCATCGTGCTGGGCAGCCATCGATTGGGCCTGTGGTTGAGTACGTTGTTGCTGATCCCGGTTGTGGTGCTCTGGCTGTCGGTGCAGCACGAACTGCTGCACGGCCATCCGACCCGCTGGCCGGCGCTGAACAAAATCTTCGGCTATGCGCCGTTCGCCGTGTGGTATCCCTACACCCTGTATCGCGACAGCCATTTGCTGCATCACCGCGACGAAGACCTGACCCTTCCCGGTCGTGATCCGGAAAGTCGCTATTTGAGTGCCGAGCATTGGCAGGGCAGTTCACTGTTCGAACAAGGCCTGCACTGGCTGAACAAAACCGTGCTCGGCCGCTTCGCCATCGGTGCGCCGCTGGCCTTGCTGTCATTGGCCGCGGAAGAATTGCAACGCCTGAAAAACGGCGAACGGCAGGCCTGGTTGATGTGGCTCAGCCATGGCGCGCTGACCCTAGTGATGCTGCTGTTCATCGCGCGCTACAGCGCATTGCCGGTGTGGCATTACCTGTTGCTGATCAGTGTGCCGGCGCTGTCGATTGCGATGATTCGCTCCTACTATGAACACCGTCCGCACGCGGCACCGGAGCAGCGCACCGTGCTCAACGAAGCGGCGTGGCCGTGGCGCTGGCTGTTCCTCAACCTCAATTTTCATCTGGTGCACCACGACTTGCCGGGCCTGCCTTGGTACGACTTGCCCCGCGCTTATCGCGCACGTCGCGAGCAATGGCTGGCGCGCAGCGGCGGGTTTCTGGTGCGCGGGTATGGCCAGTTGTGGCGTGAGCATGGGATGAGGGCGATCGACAGTCCGCGGCATCCGTTTCACTGATGTCTGGCCACCTCCGGACCCTGTAGGAGCGGGCTTGCCCGCGAAGAGGCCGGCACATCCAACATCAATGTTTTCAGGTAGATCGCTATCGCGGGCAAGCCCGCTCCCACAGAGATCTTCGTTGTATGGGGAATTTTTGATGACACACCACCTCGCCGAACTCCTGATGTACGTCGCCCCCGAGCCCATCCGCCAGGCCAACGAGCGCTGGCTGGCGCGCATCCTCGAACGGCTGGGCACCACGCGCCGCAACGCCGAAGGCCTGTCATTGACCGACCTCTGGCTATCCCCGCACTTGCTGCTGACGCAAACCTGCGGCTATCCGCTGATGACAGCTTTGCGCGGTCAGGTCCGGGTGCTCGGCCGCCCGCGCTATGAATTGCCGGACAGCAGCGGTGGCAACCATTGCAGCCTGCTGCTGAGTCGCGCCGATGATCAGCGGCGCACCTTGCCGGAGTTTTTTGGCAGCCGTGGCGTGATCAATGGCGAAGACTCCAACAGCGGCATGAACCTGCTGCGTCATCGCCTGGCGCCGCTGCATCGGGAAGGGCGTTTTTTTGCCGAGGTCGGCATCAGCGGCAGCCATCGTGAAAGCCTGCGCTGGTTGCGCGAAGACCAGGCTGACCTGGCGGCCATCGACAGCGTCACCTTCGCTTATCTGGCTCGACACGCCGAAGCGGAAGTGAGCGGCCTGCGCGTTGTCGCCCACAGTGCCTTCAGCCCGACCTTGCCGTACATCACCGCTGCGGGCGTCAGTGTTGAACAGGCGGAAGAGATTCGGCAGGTGATGAACCAGACCTTGGGCGAGCTGCCGGAGGTGGCGCGAATCCTTGGTCTGCGGGAAGTGCTGCCGGCCCGTGAGGCCGACTATGAGGTGGTGCTCGACTATCAGCGCGAGACTGAAGCGCTGGGCTATGGGCGGTTACGCTGAAATGCATTTATAGAATATAAAAATGCATTTTAAATATTATTAATGAATAAGGCTCCTTGCTAGGATCGCGTCACCGGACGACCGGACATTCAGCGACCCCTAACCCTGGAGCCTTTATGTCCGGCACCGACCTTTCCCATCGCAATGACGTGGGCGGATTGTTCCGCGCCCATTACCCCTGGCTCTGTGCGCGATTGCGCGAGTACTTGGGAAGCGGTTGCGAAGACATCGCCGCCGAAGCCTTCGTGCAGTTGCTCGAAGCGCCGCAGACGGTCGCCATCCGCGAGCCTCGCGCCTTGCTCACCACCATCGCCCGACGCCTGGTCTATCAACTTTGGCGTCGTCGCGATCTGGAGCGTCAGCACCTCGATCAGTTGCTGCAGGTTGATAAACCCTCAACGCCTTCACCCGAAGAACTGGTGCAACTGACCCAGGCACTACAGGGCCTCGACCGCACGCTGGCGCGCCTGCCTGGCAAGGTTCGGGCGACATTTCTGTTGTCGCGGGTCGACGGCCTGACTTACCCGCAAATCGCCGCCGAGCTGGGCATTTCCCAGCGCTCGGTCAGCGTCTACATGACCCGCTCCGAGGCCCTTTGCGCCCGGCACAGCGCCAATCAATCCCTAAACCGCCCCCTGCAAAACAAGAGGTCTGCATGAGATCGATCAAAACCCTGCTCGGCAGTTCGCTGCTGGCCCTGAGCCTGATTGCCAACCAGGCATCAGCAGCGGAAAAAACCGCGCCCATTCACTTCGGCGACATCACTTGGGAAAGCGGCAGCCTGATCACCGAGATCCTGCGCCTGATCGTCGAGAAAGGTTATGGCTACCCGACGGACACCTTACCGGGCAGCACCGTCAGCCTCGAAGCGGCGCTGGCGAAAAACGATATTCAAGTGATCGGCGAAGAGTGGGCCGGACGCAGCCCGGCGTGGGTCAAAGCCGCCGCGGAAGGCAAAGTGTTTGGCTTGGGTGACACGGTCAAGGGCGCAACCGAAGGCTGGTGGGTGCCAGAGTACGTGATCAAGGGTGACCCGGAGCGCGGCATCAAACCCCTGGCGCCGGAGCTGAAATCCGTCGCGGACCTGGCCAAGTACAAAGACGTGTTCCGCGACCCCGAAGACCCGAGCCGTGGCCGCTTCCTCAACAGCCCGACCGGCTGGACCTCGGAGATCGTCAACAGCCAGAAACTCAAGGCCTATGACCTCACCGAAAGCTTCGTCAATTTCCGCACGGGTTCCGGCGCGGCACTGGATGCCGAAGTTGCGTCGTCGATCCGTCGTGGCAAACCGGTGTTGTTCTACTACTGGTCACCAACGCCGTTGCTGGGCCGTTTCAAACTGGTGAAGCTCGACGAACCGCCGTTCGACGCCGAAGCCTGGAAAACTCTGGCCGACGCCAACAACCCGAATCCCAAGGGCACCCGCTCGATGCCGGCCAGCCTGGCGATTGGCGTGTCTGCACCGTTCAAGGCGCAGTACCCGGACCTGGTGGCGTTCTTCGAAAAAGTCGACCTGCCGATTGATCTGCTGAACCACACCCTGGGGCAGATGAGTGAAAAACGGCAGAAGCCGCGGGAAGTCGCCGAAGCGTTTTTGCGAGAACAGCCGCAGGTGTGGAAGGACTGGGTGCCGGGTGAGGTGGCCACGAAGGTGAGTGCGAGTTTGTAATTTCAACGTGACTTGAAGATAGCCATCGCGAGCAGGCTCGCTCCTACAATTGATTCTCTGTGTTCACAAAAATGCTGATCACCGCAGATTTCCTGTAGGCGCGATCCTGCTCGCGATCGATTCAAAGCCGTTCGCCAATACCGTGGCCATAGCGGCTCCCCTCTAAGCTGAATCGTTTTTGTCCTCGATACTGGCCGACTAGTGGCCTTGCAAGCCCAACGTGTCTGTCTATGCTCACGTGTAACTAACTATGTCGACCGCAATGTCACGGTTAGTCCCAGAGTGCGCAAACCAAGGCACCGACACACTTGAATGGAGCTGTCCTGAAAGGGAGTTTGCTTATGAGCACGTTAGGGTTGGCCCGCCTGCGGGCTATCAAGAGAAGGATGTCTTGATGAGAGTGTCGCAATAGGGACCCCCTCCGATCGAACATCATCAATCACCTGACTGGTCCTTCCTTTTTTGGAGGGGCGCGTGTGCCTGTTCTATTGAACGTAGTGGTGGATTTGAAAGACCTGAAACTTTCATGAATCAAAAAACCGCGCTTAGGGTGATACGACCATGTTTAACCTTCATCACAAAGCTGACCTGCTTGAGATCGAACGCTTTAGCTGTGCGCTGACCGAGGCCAATGCCAAGTTGGCGGCCGTCAGCCGTTCGATGGCGATGATTGAATTCACGCCGGACGGCATCGTGCTCGATGCCAACGAAAATTTTTGCGTCGCCATGGGTTACAGCGTCGACGAGGTACGCGGCAAACATCACCGGATATTCTGCGAAGAGGCGTTTTATCGCAGCGAGCAGTACGCCAAATTGTGGCGTGACCTGGCTCGTGGCGAACCAGTCAGCGGCACTTTTTCTCGGTTGAACAAGGCCGGCAAGGAAATCTGGCTCGAGGCCAGTTACATGCCGGTGTTTGGCCCCGACCGGCAGGTACGCAGCGTGATCAAGGTCGCCACCGACATCACGGCGAGGGTCAACAAGGAACACGAAAACGAAAGCATGCTCGCCGCCATTGGCCGTTCCATGGCGGTGATCGAGTTCAGCCCGGATGGCCGGGTGATCACCGCCAACGAAAACTTCCTGAAGACCATGCAGTATTCACTCAACGAAGTCGTCGGTCAGCATCACAGTCTGTTTTGTCATCGCGCGGAAGCCGAGTCCCAGGCCTACAGGAATTTCTGGGCCTCGCTCAATCGCGGCGAATATCACTCGCACCGTTTCGAGCGCAAGAACAAGCAAGGTCAGACAGTCTTCCTCGAAGCCTCCTACAATCCGTTGTTCGACGCCAAGGGCCGGTTGTACAAAGTGGTGAAATTCGCCAGTGACATCACCCAGCAGATGACCACCCTGCAAACCGCCGCAGAATCGGCCCACAGCACCTCGGTGCAAAACGACGTCTGTGCACGCAAGGGTTCGGAGGTGGTGCAGCAGACGGTGCAGATCATCCAGGACATTTCCAAAGACCTGAACGAAGCGGCGCTGAGCATCGATGCCGTAAGCAAACAGTCCGACATCATCGGCACCATCGTGCAGACCATCCGCGGCATTGCCGATCAGACCAACCTGCTGGCGCTCAACGCCGCGATCGAAGCGGCCCGCGCCGGTGAACACGGGCGTGGATTTGCGGTAGTGGCCGATGAAGTGCGCAGTCTCGCCGCACGCACCAGCCAGGCGACGCTGGAAATCGTCGACGTGGTGCGCAAGAACCATGATTTGTCATTGAGTGCGGTGTCGAGCATGCAATCGAGCTTGAGTCGAACGGGGCTCGGAGTGGAACTGGCGAACGAGGCGGGGGAGGTGATCCTGGAGATTCAGCAGGGCTCGCGGCATGTGGTGGATGCGATCAGCCAGTTCAACTCGACGTTGCAGTTGAATTAACACGCAGCGCAACCAAATGTAGGCGCTGCCGCAGGCTGCGATCTTTTGATCCTGTTTGTAAAAAATCAAAATCAAAAGATCGGAGCCTGCGGCAGCTCCTACACGCCCGCCCGTTAAAGCGCAGCGAGGAACTTGTCGACCACCTGTAGTTTGTTCTGGTCGCCACTTTCCTGCTCTTTTTCAGCCTTGGCGATTTCAGCCTTTTCCTGCATGCGTTGGGCAACTTCTTCGCCGATCGCCTTTTGCTGCTCCGGCGGCATCTGCTCGACTTCTTCCTGAGTCAGACCCATCTCCTGAAGGATCGCATCACGCATGCGCTGCTCCGGGGTTTTACTCATGTAGTCCTTGAACTCGTCCGTGGCCGAGCCTTTGGTCCCGATCGCGTCCTTGACGCCTTCAGGTAGCGGCGCATAGACCGCTTGCAGGTTCACGCGGGTTTTGGCGAACGCCTCATCGACGTTGTCGCTTACCTTGGCGGCCTCGCTGACCTGTTGCGTAGCCGATTGGGTTGCCGATTCCTGGACTTGCGTCGTTGCTTGCGTGGTTTGCGCCTGCACATTGTTTTGCAGGGCCTGGGCCATGACGCTTTGAAGACCGGCGGCGGCTTCGGCGGTCGGGTCCTCACCAGGGCGTTTAGGGAGAGGGATTACCAGGTTTGATTTTGCACTGACCAACATGATGAGTGACCTTGTGGGTTTTTGTGGTGCGGTGCCTTGAGCAAAGAGTGTGCCTAAAGAAAAAATATCAACTAAATCAATTGGTTGATGATTTTTATTGGAGGGGTGAGCAGGGTTCGCGGTCAAGCTTTGCCGCTGAACGGCAAACGTTTGCTGCACGGCTCTACAGTTCAGGGCAGGCCATTGCAGCAGTGCTTCAGGAAGCCGGGATGCTGCGCCAGGCGTTTGAAATACTCGTCGATGGCAGGGCAGTCCGGGCGCTCGATGGGTGTCATCAACCAGCGATTGACCGACAGGCCGATGACAATGTCGGCCAGGGTAAATTTGGCCCCGGTGACATAGGCTTTGGTGGTCGCGAGTTGATGTTCGAGGATGCCCATCTTCTGGTTCCAGCCCCGCACGCCGACGTCGATGCGATGCGCGTCCTGATACTCCGGATCCTTGCGCACCAAAGCCATGAACGCGTAGCTCCACGAGGCATTCAGATCGGTGGCCTGCCAGTCCATCCACTGTTCCACCCGGGCGCGCGCAGCCGGTTCGCCGGGCAGCAGTTCGTGGTGGTGTTGGTGTTTGCCGGCCAGATAGCGGCAGATGGTATTGGACTCCCACAACACCCCGTTCTCATCAATGATCACCGGCACCTGGGCGTTGGGATTGAACCTGAGGAACTCGGGGCTATGGGTCGAGGCAAAACCGCTGCCCCAATCCTCGCGCTCGAAGGACAGACCCAATTCCTCGCAGGTCCACAGGACTTTGCGGACGTTGATCGACGAGGCTTTGCCGAGAATTTTCAGTGAGTGTTCCATTGCGCTACTCCATTGAGAATGGCGTATAGACAATTGTAGGAGCTGCCGAAGGCTGCGATCTTGTGATCTTCGTTTCTAAATTCAAGATCAAAAGATCGCAGCCTTCGGCAGCTCCTACGAGGGGGAGAGTGAAAGTCAGGTACTCTCGCGCACCTTCAACTCAAACCCCATGTCCTGCACCGGTTTGGCCACGGTGTTGCCGGCCATCAAGGTCAGCATCTGCTCCGCCGCGCGGCGACCAATGGCTTCGCGTGGGGTGCTGATGCTGCTCAGGCGCGGCACCATGTGGGCCGAGGCTGGCAGGTCGTTGAAGCCGAGGATCGCTACTTGTTCAGGGATTTTGATCCCGTGGCGCATCGCTTCAAGCAGCGCGCCCTGGGCCAGGTCGTCGTTGCCGAAGAAAATCGCATCGACATCGGGATGGCTGGCGATCATCTGCAAAAACAATTCGCCACCCAGGCCTACGGAAGACGGGCGAGGGGTCAGCACTTCCAGGGCCGGGTCATACAGGCTGGCCTTTTGTAGAGCGCGGCGGAAACCTTCGCCACGCAGCAAGGTGCGCTGATCCAGTTGTGCGCCGATGTAGGCCAGGCGCTTGCGGCCACGAGACAGCAAATGTTCGGCGGCGGTTTCGCCGGCGGCCAGTTGTGAAAAACCGACGCAATTGAGCCCGGCGGCACTGTCCAGTTCCATCATGTACACGCACGGAATGTTGCTGGCTTCGATCATCCGCCGCGAGCTTTCGGTGCGGTCGAAACCGGTGAGCAGCAAACCGCGCGGCTGATAAGCCATGTAGTTGCGCAGCAGGTTTTCTTCTTCGTCGCGGGAGTAGTGGAAGTTGCCGATCAGCACTTCGAAGCCCTTGGGACGAAGAACCTGATGAATGGCTTCCAGGGTGTCGATGAACAAAAGGTTGGACAACGACGGCACCAGCACCACCACCGAATGGCTCTGCGCCGAAGCCAAAGCGCGGGCGGCGGGGTTAACCACATAGTTGAGTTCCAGCGCCGCTTTCTGCACCTTTTCCACCAGTTCGGTGGCCACGGTACTGACGCCGCGCAACGCGCGCGAGGCGGTAATCGGGCTGACACCGGCCAGGCGGGCAACTTCGTTCAGGGTAGGGCGGCCAGTGGTGCGGGTATTTTTATCGTTTTTAGTTGGATTCATCGACGGCTTGCCAAACAAAATTCAAGGCACTAAGGTAGCGCTGTCTCGATGCAGCTGCAAATGCGTGAGCGGGGGTTCGCCTGATCCTCGCTTTTTGGCGTTGGGAACGAACATGCTGCAACCCATAAAATGACAAGAAAGGCGTCGGCAACTTCTGCTTTTGGTCTAGTGTCATAACTGGCAAAGGTAGCGCTGTCTGCGCGCTGAGGTGTTACATGAATCATCCCATCACCGCCCTGGTCATCATGGGCGTTGCCGGTTGCGGCAAGACGTGCGTCAGCGAGGCCCTGTGCCAATTGAGCGGCGCCACTGCCATTGAAGGCGACTCTTTCCACCCTGCCGCCAATATCGAAAAGATGAGCGCGGGAATCCCCCTGAACGATGAAGACCGTGCCGGCTGGCTCGACAGCCTGTGCGATGAACTGCGCCGCATCGACGCCACGGGCCAGCGCCCGGTGCTGACCTGCTCCGCGCTCAAGCACATTTATCGCGAACGCTTGCGCAGTGCCTTGCCGGGCCTTGGCTTCGTGTTCCTTGAACTGACCCCCGAAGTCGCCGCCGACCGCGTTTCCCACCGGCCGGGTCACTTCATGCCGTCGACGTTGATCGACAGCCAGTTCGCCACCCTCGAATCCCCCGTCGGCGAGCCCTTGACCCTGGCCCTCGATGCCTCGATCCACAGCGTCGATGAGCTGGCCGTTCAGGCTCACCACTGGTGGCTTGAGCACGGCTTGAAGCGCGCCGGTTAATTTTGCTTGCAGAGATAGCGCTGTCCTTATGGCTTTCGAATTACCCGCTTTAATAACAACAACAACCAGGAGACACCCCTAATGTTTGGCATGTCCCACGAGACGTTCCTGCTGCTCGATGCAGTGGTCACGGTGATCGGGCTTATCGTTCTGATCACCAAGTTCAAGTTGCACCCTTTCCTTGCCCTGATCATTGCCGCAGCCTTCCTCGGGCTGACTTCCGGCATGCCGATCGGCACGATCATCAAGGCGTTCCAGGACGGCTTCGGTGGCGTGCTCGGTTTCGTCGGCATCATCCTGGCGCTGGGCACCATGCTCGGCAAAATGATGGCCGAGTCGGGCGGGGCAGACCAGATCGCCCAGACCCTGATCCGCGCCTTCGGCAAGGACAAGGTGCAGTGGGCAATGATGTTCGCCGCGTTCCTGGTGGGCATTCCGCTGTTCTTCGAAATCGGCTTCGTGCTGCTGATTCCGCTGGTGTTCATCGTGGCTCGTCGCACTGGCGTGTCGATCATCAAGATCGGTATCCCGCTGCTGGCCGGTCTGTCCGCAGTCCACGGTCTTGTGCCGCCGCACCCGGGGCCGCTGCTGGCCATCGGCGTGTTTGGTGCCGACATCGGCAAAACCATTCTTTATGGTCTGATCGTTGCGCTGCCAACGGCGATCATTGCGGGTCCGATCTTCGGTACGTTCATCGCCAAGCACATCCCCGGTCACCCGAACCAGGAGCTGGTGGATCAACTGGCGCGCGAAACCGATTCGGCTGAACTGCCGAGCTTCAGCATCACCCTGGTGACCGTGCTGCTGCCGGTGTTCCTGATGCTGCTCAAGACTTTTGCCGACGTCGTGCTGCCGGATGGCAACATCTTCCGCGCCTTCATGGACCTGATCGGTCACCCGATTTCGGCGTTGCTGCTGGCGTTGCTGCTGTCGCTGTACACCTTCGGCTACAAGCAGGGCATCGGTTCCAGCCAAATGATGAAATGGCTGGATGCGAGCCTCGCGCCGACTGCCGCGATCATCCTGATCATCGGTGCCGGTGGTGGCTTCAAGCAGATGCTGGTAACCAGCGGCGTGGGTGACGTGATCGGCCACATGGCGGTGAACGCACAAATCTCGCCGATCCTGCTGGCGTGGCTGGTGGCGGCGGTGATTCGTATCGCCACCGGTTCGGCGACCGTAGCGACCATCACTGGCGCAGGCATTGTGGTGCCGGTGGTCGGGATGATTCCGGGTGTGAACCGTGAGCTGCTGGTACTGGCCACCGGTGCAGGTTCGTTGATCCTGTCTCACGTCAACGACGCCGGTTTCTGGCTGGTGAAGCAGTACTTCAACATGACCGTGGCCGAAACCTTCAAGACCTGGACCGCGATGGAAACCATCCTGTCTGTGGTGGGCCTTGGCTTTATTCTGTTGTTGTCGCTGTTCGTCTAAGCGATTCGACAGGCACAAAAAAACCGCAGCGATGCGGTTTTTTTGTGGGTGAAGCAAATCCCTGTAGGAGCTGTCGAGTGAAACGAGGCTGCGATCTTTTGACTCTGCACGGCAAGATCAAAAGATCGCAGCCTGCGGCAGCTCCTACAGGGGATCGTGTTATTTAGTAACTAACCCATCCGCCCGAAACATCCCGCGAATCCCGCGCACGGCCTGACGAATCCGGTCCTGGTTTTCGATCAGCGCGAAACGCACGTGATCATCCCCGTATTCACCAAATCCAACACCCGGCGAGACGCAAACCTTGGCTTCGGCCAGCAGCTTCTTGGCGAACTCCAGCGAACCCAGGTGTGCATAGGCGTCAGGAATCTTCGCCCAGACGTACATCGACGCTTTCGGGTTTTCCACCATCCAGCCCAGTTCATGCAGGCCTTTGACCAGCACGTTGCGCCGCTGCCGATACTGCTCGGCGATGTCGCGCACGCATTGCTGATCGCCTTCCAGCGCCGCAATCGCTGCCACTTGCAGCGGGGTGAAGGTGCCGTAGTCGTGGTAGCTCTTGATCCGCGCCAGGGCGTTGACCAGTTCCGGGTTGCCGACCATGAAGCCGATGCGCCAGCCTGCCATGTTGTAGCTCTTGGACAGGGTGAAAAACTCCACCGCAATGTCCTTTGCGCCCGGCACCTGCATGATCGACGGGGCTTTCCAGCCGTCGTAGACGATGTCGGCGTAAGCGAGGTCATGGATCACAAGCACATCGTACTGCTTGGCGAGGGCGATCACGCGCTCGAAGAAATCCAGCTCCACGCATTGCGCGGTCGGGTTGGACGGGAAACCAAGGATCATCATCTTCGGCTTCGGGATCGAGCCGCGAATGGCCCGTTCCAGTTCGGCGAAGAAATCCACGCCCGGCACCAGCGGCACCGAACGCACCTGGGCGCCGGCAATCACGGCACCGTAGATGTGAATCGGGTAGCTCGGGTTTGGCACCAGCACCGTGTCGCCCTGGTCGAGGGTGGCCAGCATCAAGTGCGCCAGGCCTTCCTTGGAACCGATGGTGACAATGGCTTCACTTTCCGGGTCGATGTCGACCTCGTAGCGTTCCTTGTACCAGTTGGAAATCGCCCGGCGCAGGCGCGGAATGCCTTTGGAAGTCGAGTAACCGTGGGTGTCTTCGCGCTGGGCGACCTGCACGAGTTTTTCGACGATGTGCGGCGGCGTGGCGCCGTCGGGGTTGCCCATGCTCAAGTCGATGATGTCTTCGCCACGACGACGGGCGGCCATCTTCAGCTCGGCAGTGATGTTGAAAACGTAAGGGGGGAGTCGATCTATGCGCGCAAAGCGGCGCGGCGAACCTTGTTCGGCCATTGTTGCCTCGGATAACGTAAGCGCCCGGAACCGTCCGAGCGACGCTGGTCACTGCGGTGACCTGTGGCGGAATGTACGGTCAGCTGTGGCAGACTGTCCAGCCTCAAAATAAACAAATTTGTCCGAAGGAAAGGGTTCGATGGAATTTACCAGTGGCTTTTTGCTGAGCCTTTCGCTGTGCCTGGACATCGGCGTGGCCAACATCGCGATGATCACCCTGGCGATGCAACGCGGCTATTTTCAAGGCTTTGCGCTGGGCTTGGGCACCTGCGTCGGCGACCTGATCTACGCCGTGCTGGCGCTGGCCGGCATGACTGTTTTGCTGCAATACGAAACCGTGCGCTGGGTCCTGTGGATCGGCGGTTCGGCGCTGCTGGTGTACTTCGCGGCGAAGATGATTTATTCGGCGATACACCATGAAGCTCTTCTGGCCGAGACTGCCGAGGTTGGCCACAACTCCCATCGCAAGGAATTCTTCCGTGGGATTTTTCTCGCCATGTCGTCGCCCAGCGCGATTCTTTGGTTTGCAGCAGTGGGCGGCACGCTGATCGCTCGGTCCGGTGGCGGCGGTGCACTGAGTTCGGCGCTGTTCCTCGGCGGTTTTCTCTGTGCCGGGCTGCTGTGGTCCGCAGGCCTGTGCTTCGCCGCGAGCCACGGGGGCAAGTTGCTCGGTGACAAACTGCTGCGCTACTCCTATATGGCATCGGCGGCGATCTTCTGCTATTTCGCGGTCTACGTGATCCTATCGGGCTATAACGAGTTTGTCGGCGCAGGCGCCGTCGAGCAGTTGCACGCCCTGTAATTGGGCGAATCAGGTTTGGCCTCTATACTCCCAGCCGAACCCACTTTTAAGCGCAGGAGTCGAGTCATGGATGAGCAAACACGCGTCGAAGTGTCCGAGCCACGCATCGAGCACGGACACTTCCTGCTGATTGCAGGGCTTGGCGGAACATTTACCCAGCAAACCGTAAAAGGCATTCCCGAACTCTGGGAAAAATTCATTCCCCACATCGGCAAAGTGCCAGGGCAAAAAGGCGAAGTGACCTACGGCATCTGCTGCAATTTCGACGGCAAGGGCGGCTTCGATTACATCGCCGGCGTCGAGATCAGCAAGCTCGACGATTTGCCGGACACCTACCGCTGGGTAGAAGTCCAGCCCCAGCAATACCTGGTGTTTGAGCACAAAGGGCCGCTGGAAACGCTGCCGCAAACCTTCCAGTACATCCATGGCACGTGGCTGCCGCAGTCCGGTCATCAAACGGCTGACGCCCCGGAATTCGAACGCTACAGCGAAGACTTCAACCCGAAGCTCAACACCGGCAAGCTGGAAATCTGGCTGCCGATCAAGGCGTGATCAAGGCAGTGAGAGGCGGATCTGCCGATTCGTCTCTCGATGTCGCACGCAGGCTGATTTATGATCCCCTGCCTTTCCCCCGCTGATTCCGAGCTGCCATGAACACCCTCATCCGCAATGTCACGCCTGCTGACCTTGACCGCTGCTACGCCATCGAAACCGTTGCCTACGAAGGTGACGAAGCGGCGACCCGCGAGAAAATCGCCACCCGCATCGCCACCTGGCCCGAGGGTTTCATCGTTGCCGAAGTGGAGGGTGTCGTAGCCGGTTTCATCAATTCCGGTGCGGCGTTTCAGGTGGAGATGTCGGATGAAGCGTTCAAGGAACTGATCGGCCACGACCCGGCCGGGCCGCACGTGGTGATCATGTCGGTGGTGGTGCATCCGGACTATCAGGGGCAAGGGCTGGCGAAGCGCTTGATGGGCGAGTTCATCGAGCGCATGCGCGTGATGGACAAAGCCAGCATCAATTTGATGTGCAAGGAGCGGCATATTCCGCTGTACGCCGGGTTCGGTTTTGCCTACATCAAACCCTCGGCGTCCGACCATGGCGGCATGGCGTGGCATGAGATGGTGCTGAAGCTGTAAAAGATATTCCCTGTAGGAGCTGCCGCAGGCTGCGATCTTTTGATTTTGCTTTTTAAAAAACAGGAT
>NZ_JBSVXD010000145.1:0-15214 GCF_054070755.1 Pseudomonas sp. SDO5591_S426
ATCAGCGTCATACTTAAACTCTGTGTCCGCTGGAGATCCCTGTGGGAGCGGGCTTGCCCGCGATGGCGGTCTATCAGACCTGCAAATACTCCCGAGCCAACATGCAAGCCCGCTCAATCAACATCGGCGCCATTTCAATCGCGGTCGGTGTGCCCTGGCGGGTGTGAATCCAGCCCAGGTACGTGGTGCCGCGCAGCATCAGGAACAACGCAAGAGTCTTGCGATCGGCCTCGGTCAGTGGCTTGACCGCGTGGTAGCCGTCAAGTAACGCAGCCTTGATCTGCTCATATCGCGGATCATCCAGACAGAAATACAGCGCCGTGGCCAGTTCGAACATGTGCCAGCCAAACCCGGCATCGTCGAAGTCGATCAAACGCAGCTGCGGCCCTTCGATCAGCAGGTTTTCCGGCACCAGGTCCGCGTGAATCATGCCGAAATTGCCCAGATGCCGGCCGTACTGGCGCAGGTCCGTGCGCGCCGTGCGCCGGGCCTGTTGCAACAAATCCCGCTGCTCATCGCTGAGCTGCGCAAGCTCCCAGAACCGCCCCCAGAACGGATTGGCGCCAATCAGACCTTCCTCATCCCAGGCATGCCGGACAAACTCGTCCGGCTGCTGCCAATCCGCCGAATGCAGGTGAATGCGCGCAGCAATTGCACCGGCTTCGTTGAACAGGAAATCGATTTCGGTATCGGCCTGCACGCCAGCCTCGGAGGTGCCGGCGGTGGCGCCGGGTAGCCAGGCGAGCATGTCGATGTGGCGCGGCTCACCGATGTCCTGATGGGTGACTTCGATCAAATGGCTTTGATTCTGCGCACGGATGATCTGCGGCACGGTGATACCGGCACCCGCCAGCGCTTCCATCCATTGCAGCTCGGAGCGCAGCGCGGCCTCGCAATGATAGCCGTTGCGATGAATGCGCAGGGCTACCCGCTGACCGTCGTGACGACGGGCGGAGAACACCGCGTTCTCGCGGAACTTCACCAGTTGAATGTCGGCGAACTCGCCGTCCCAATGTTGCAGGGCATGCCGCGCCAGATCGTGCAGCCGGGCGACTTGTTGTTCGTGGTTCAGAGCATGGAAATCAGTCATGGCAAGGCCTCAAATCGCGCTGAGCGCGTGATCCAGCGTGTCAACAAACAGGTCGGCGTTTTCGCGGCTGAACACCAGCGGCGGGCGCAACTTGAGAATGTTGTCGCCGGCGCCGATCTTGCTGATCAGCACACCGTTCTCGCGCATGTCGTTAACCACCTTGCGCGCCTCAAGTCCGGCCGGCTCCTTGCTGGTGTGATCGCGCACCAGTTCCATGGCGAAGAACAGACCTTTGCCGCGTACGTCGCCGATGATCGAGTGCTTGCCGGCCAGCACTTGCAGGCGTTGCTGTACATAGGCGCCGACGCTTTGCGCGTTGCGCAGTAGTTGCTGATCTTCAATCACATCCAGTACCGCCATGCCGACCGCCGCCGCCACCGGTGAGCCACCGAAAGTGTTGAAGTACATGGCATGGCGACCAAACGATTCGACCAAGGCCTTGTGGGTGATCAGCCCGGCCAAGGGATAGCCGTTGCCCATCGGTTTGCCGAGGGTGACGATGTCCGGCACCACGCCGTGGGCCTGATGGCCCCACAGGTGATCGCCGGTGCGACCGAAACCGGACTGCACTTCGTCAGCGATGAACAAACCGCCCGCCGCTCGGATCAACGCGGCTGCCTTGTTGACGAAACTGGCGGGCACCCGTGGCAGGCCTTCGTTGGCGAACAGGGTGTCGATCAGCAACGCTGCCGGGCGAATCCCTTGGGCCTGCATCGAGGCAATCGCCGCCGCGATATTGGCCGCATATTCCTCGGCCAGTTGCGCTTCAGTGGTGCCGGCTGGTGCGTGATACAGGCACGGAATCGGCACTGCCCTGGCGTGGGCGGCGAAGGGTTCCGGCGAGGGCAGGGCGGTGGTGACTTCGGCCAGCGACGCCGAGTTACCGTGGTAGTTGTAGTCGCTGACGATGATGCCGGTGCCACCGCTGGCGAACCGCGCCAGACGAAGCGCCAGTTCATTGGCCTCGCTGCCGGTGCAGGTGAACATCGCGGTGTCCAGCGGCTCTGCGAAGGTGGCGGTCAGACGTTCGGCGTAACGCACCACTTGCTCGTCGAGATAGCGGGTGTGGATGTTCAGCGTGGTGGCCTGGCGGTGCATCGCTTCGGTCACGTGGGGGTTGCAGTGACCGACGCAGGGCACGTTGTTGTAGACGTCGAGGTAGCGGCGACCATCGACATCGAACAGCCAGACGCCTTCGCCGCGTACCAGGTGCAGAGGTTTGTCGTAGAACAGCGGCGAGGCGCTGCCGAGTACGCGATGACGGCGTTGCAGGAGAGTGTCTTCAGGCATGGTCTGGAACCTCGATAACGCTGCGGCGAGTGCGCAGCAGGTAATTGAAAATGCACAGGGTGAAGGTCACGGCCAGAGCGATCAGCATCAGCATGTCGAGTTGGAAGCAGGCGGCGATCACCACCAGGGTCAGGGCCAGGCCGAGCCATGCCACCAGTTTTCCGCCGATCAGGGTGAACGGGCGTGGCAGGTCAGGCTGGCTGTTTTTGATGCGCAGGTAGGCACCGAAAATGAACAGGTAGCAAACGTTGAGCAGCAGCACGACCGCGAGCATCACCGTGGCCGGGTCCACTTCGGACAACGGCAGGCCGATGGCGCCGATCAGCAGGAGTGCCGGGTACGGCGTGCCGCGTTTGCCGGTCTTGCCCAGCCATTGCGGGAACAAGCCGTCGCGGGCCATGGCGAACAGTTGCCGCGATGCCGCGTAGACCAGGGAGAAGAAGGTCGCGATCAGACCGAACACGCCACCGCAGCCAATCACCTTGGCCAGCCAAGAGCCTTCACCGAACGCGCTGTTGCTGGACATCGCCGCGTACAACGGATCGCCTGCCGAGCCCACGAGTTCGACACCACCAGCGCCCGGTGCGCACACCAGCACCACCAAAGCAGTCACCAGCAAAGTGCCGATGGCCGCGAGAATGCCGCGTGGCATGGTGCGACCGGGGTTTTCGGCTTCTTCCGCTGCCGAACCGGTTTGCTCGACGGTGATGAACAGCCAGATGGCGAACGGCACGCAGGCGAAGATACCGCCGAGACTGACCGGGGTTGTGACATTGGCCGGCAACGTCAGCAGGTTGGCCAGTTCGACATGCGGCGCCATGGCCACGCCGAAGGTCAGCAGGGCGACGACAGCGATCACCCCGGCAATGAACGTCAGGCCCATGGCCTCACCGACGCCGCGCAGGTGAATGCCGATGATCACCACGAACAGGGCGATCTTCACCGGCCAGCCACCGATGCCGAAAATCGATTCGGTGTAGGCACAAATGAACGTCGCCGCCGCGCCGGTGCCGATGGTCAGGGCCAACGCGCAAGCCACGCCGACCAGATAACCCACGAACGGCCCGAAGGCACTTTGCGCATAGACGAACACACCGCCAGCGCTCGGCAACGCCGTGGACAGTTCCGCCACACACAACGCCAGCCCGCCACAGAGCAGGGCCATCAACAACGTGGCGATCAACATGTTCAACCAGCCACCGGCCGCCAGCCCGAAGTTCCAGCCGGAAAACTGCCCGGCCACCACCAACGCAATTCCAAGGCCGGCAATCTTTGGCCAGCCCAACGCACTTTTCTTAAGCACAGAAGTCTCCCGCGACCCGAAGGCCGATTTATTGTTTTAGTGAGAAATGGAGGGGGTTCAGCGTTTGCTTTGCGCCCACTGGATGGGGCTGTCTCGATACTACGCCGGGGATGCGGCGCGACATGTTTGCGTGCATGCCATGTGGTTGGTTGTGGGTGCCAGATTCGACACGATCCCTGTTGTATCAGGCGCCGGAGATGTTGAATGTGCCGGCCCCATCGCGGGCAAGCTCGCTCCCACACGGGTCTTCAGTGAACACAAGATTTGTGTACGACGAAAAATCCAATGTAGGAGTGAGCCTGCTCGCGATAACGTAGTCTCAGTCACCATTAGTGCTGGATATGCTGGCGTCTTTGCGGCTAATCCGGCTCTTTCACGGGAGGCTTGTTGGTTTTGGCAATTGATACGTGGGAGCAACGTTTACCGATGGGCTGAGGAAGTCTATGTGATAGCCGGAAGAGCCATCCCCAATAGCCAAGTGAACTCCACTGATGCCCTCGTTTAATTGAGAGTTGGTTTTGTAGTTGATGCTCGTGGCGATTCTGTCGTTTACTCCAATGGCAAATTCAGTCAGTTTGAGTCCTCGACGGCCCGCGGCTAGATCAAGCAATTTCACATGCTCGTCATCGTTTATTTTTAGTGAGGTAACGGTGTTGTTTTTAACGGATAGCACGGCTCCTTTCTCGGATATCAGATCGCTCAACCACTTTAGAGAGTTTTTTAGCCCGTCAGGTAATTTTGAATTTGGTTTTCTGAGAACTGTAAGTATGCCGGCTATCTTCAAGGTTTCATGAAAACAGAATGGACTTGGATTTTGTGGGTTCATGTGGGCGTAATGAACTTCGAAAAATTCTGCTACAGACTGAATAAAATCGATTTCAATATCTTCTGCAATCAACGCGTAGGGCTGTGCGTGTGAAAAAATCGTTACCTGTGCGTCGGCGTCATTTCCCGTCAACGCAAAAGAGTCGTGTGAGTTCAGCATGTTCAGCACCCGTCTCTGTGCAATTAAAGCCCGCTCAAAGTCACTCCTCAATAGGAGGTCCAGGCTATAAAGTGCGCTATCCAGAGTGGGGTCGAACACTTGCACGGCACAAAAAACGCTTTTCTTGTTTCCAGTGTTTTTCGCTATCTCAAATACCCGTTTTGCTGCGTCATTGGTGAAAGAAAAAACGATGCTGTTTTTTGGAAGAGCAGCAATATCGGAAATGTTGGCTGTCTTGAATCCAAGCTTTGAGCATTCCTGTAGGAATACTTCAGAGTCAGCGATGATCGAAGGTTCCTCTGTGCCGAAGAGCGTTTTTATTATCGTTGATGTTGACATGTATACCTCCTTGTTTAATCGATGGGCGGCAAGATTTCTCTTGGCGCCCATTTGCATCATTTATCCTTCAATGTGAGCCCAGGCTAACGGAGCCCAACCAAAGTTCTCCGGACCAGAAGCGATGCGGTTGAGTTTTTCTTTAGACGTGATTTTGTTAGTCATTTGATCATCCTTTTTCATTTTGTTGGTTTGTGCTACCCCGTTGATTTGCAGGGGCGGAATAATTAATACAGATTTTCTTGATGTATTAAATGATTAATTTTGAACTTTTTAGACTTAATAATGCTTTGGAAAGCTCGTATACGGCGTTGTGAGTTATTTGTGTAGTTCGCAGCTGTAGTCCACTTCTGAAAACTGAGTGTTTCGCCGCATTTTGGTTGTAGCTGTAGAGCCGAAATCGTTAGTTTGATTGATGGGGTCGGTTTTTAGGGGATCTCAAACTCCAACGGTTAATAAGGAGCTTTTCAGTGCAGGAATCAAAGAAATATCTGACGGAAATGTCCGTACAAAAAGCCTTGTTGCTGGCTGACTTAACAGAACCTGCCACACCCGATCACGCCGTCCGGTTATTGCTGAATGAAATCCTTCAAGGATTGGCTAATCAGGGTTGGCCAAAAGCGCAAGTGCAGACAGGAGCGAGAATTGTCTCGGCGGAAGAAAACTACGGTTTGCTTGGTTATGACCCATCTGAAATCACCCTTGGAAGTGCGCATACCCGGTGGGTTGACGCGTGCTCTCTGCTGCGCACGCAAACCACTAGCCAAATTCCGGTAGCGCTTCAGCGAGCGGCCAAAGTACGACAGCCAGGTCAGACAATATTGCTAGCTGCGCCCGGCATCACTTTCCGTCGCGATAGCCGGGACCGTTGGCATTGTGCGGAGCCGCATCAAATGGATATTTGGGTTCTGGGTGATCCCGAGTTGGCGACTCATGAACACTTGTTGCGTCTGGTAAGCGATGTTCTCAACTCTGCCGTGCCTGACAAAGCCTGGATATACAGCGACAGCCCGCACCACTACACCGAGGGCGGGATCGAAGTGAATGTGCTGAATGATGGTGTCCCGGTGGAGGTCCTGGAATGCGGTCGAATTGCCAAATCCTTGTTGGAGCGGTTGGAGATTGATCCTTCGCTTCATGGAGGACTGGCCTTGGGAATGGGCCTGGATCGCCTGACCATGCTGCGCAAAGGCATCCCGGATATTCGTTTGTTGCGTGACCAGAACGAACGAGTGAGGGCGCAAATGCATGATTTGAATCCTTGGAACACCGTCTCACGTTTGCCTTCGATTGCCCGTGACATTTCGTTAGCTGTAACGCCGGGACAAAGCGAAGAAGTGTTGACCGAAAAAATGCTGCAGGCTGCTGGCGACTGTTCTGACTGGATCGAAGAGATGCAGGTAAAGGGACGGTGGAAAATATCTGATCTGCCATCGCAGGCCATTGATCGACTGGGGATGTTACCGGGGCAGGAGAATGTGCTACTGCGCGTTGTACTGCGTGATTGTTCGCGGTCAATCACCACAGCCGAGGCAAATACCTTGTACTCAAAAATCCAGGCGGCGCTGCATGAGGGCACGCCGGGAGCGGGTTACAAAATGGATCTTCCATCTGTGTAACGGGAGTTGATGTTGCCAGTGCTGGCCTCATCGCGGGCAAGCCCGCTCCCACAGGTTTGTGCGGTGACTGCAAAATTTGCGTGCACCACAAATCACAGTGGGAGCGAGCTTGCTCGCGATGGCGATGTGTCAGACACCCTCACTCTCAGATGCGAAAACTCCCCACCAACTGATTCAACCGCGCCGCCTGTTGCTCCAGCTCGGTACAGGCCCGCAAGGTCGCTTGCAGGTTTTCCACGCCTTGCTGGTTCAGCGTGTTGATCTGGGTGATGTCGACGTTCAGCGCTTCGACCACGGCAGTCTGTTCTTCGGTGGCGGCGGCGACGGACTGGTTGACGTTGTCGATCTCGCCGATGCGTTGGGTGACGCTGCCCAGGCGGGTGCCGGCGAGGTTGGCGATGGTGACGCTTTCTTCGCTGTGTTGCTGGCTTTCGGTCATGGTGATGACTGAGTCGCGGGCGCCGACTTGCAGCTCTTCGATCATCTGCTGGATCTCCAGCGCCGAGGCCTGGGTGCGTCCGGCCAGACTGCGCACTTCGTCCGCCACCACGGCAAAACCGCGTCCCGCTTCACCGGCGCGGGCCGCTTCGATCGCGGCGTTGAGCGCCAGCAGGTTGGTCTGCTGGGAGATGCCCTTGATCACTTCGAGGATCTGCCCGATGTTCACGGTCTTGTCGTTGAGCACTTCGATGTTGGTGCACGACGCGCTGATCTTGCCCGACAACTCGTTCATCACCTCGATCGTGCGTTGCACCACCTGGCGACCGTCTTCGGCTTGTTGCCGGGCGCTGGACGCCTGATGCGAAGCGTCGGAGGCATTGTTGGCGATCTCCTGGGCAGCGGCACCCAGTTGATTGATCGCGGCGGCCACGCTGTTGGTGCGGCTGGATTGATCGTCGAAATTGCTCAGCGACGAGTTGGACGCGTCCAGCACGCGGCGGGCGCCTTCGTTGACGCCAAGGGCTGCTGACGACACCTCGCGCATCGAATGGTGAATGCGCTCGACAAAGCGGTTGAACGCCGTCGCCAGTTGGCCGATCTCATCCCGCGATTGCACTTGCAGGCGTCGGGTCAGGTCGCCTTCGCCCAGGGAAATGTCTTCCATGACCCGCGTCAGCACTTGCAGCGGCCGGGTGATGCGTTGCGCGGTGTACCAGATCAATAGCAGGCCGAGCAGCGCCGAGCCGCCACCGAGCAGCAGTTCCAGCGCCGTGCTCTGCACGCCTTGGGCGTCGAGTTCCTTTTGCAGCGTGGCGACCGGTGCCAGCAATACGTCTTGCGGCACGCCCACCAACACTCCCCACGGCGCGGCGCCGACAATCGGCGGCAGTGGTTCGAGGACTTTGATCTGTTGCGGGTCGACAAACACCTTTGGCTGGCCCTGACGCAAGGCGTCCATCACCTCGGCATTGTCCATCGGTTGGCCGAGGCGGCTGACATTCTGACTGTCGGCGGAGATCACGCCACGGGGGCTGACGATGCTGATCTGACCGTGACCGTCGAACAGTTCAAGTGCGCTGGCTTCGCTGTTTTTTTGCAACGCGGCGAGGTTGATGTCGAGGCCGACCACGGCGATGACTTTGCCGTTTTCCAGCAACGGGAAAGCGACGCTGGTCACCAGTTTTCGACTGCCCGAAGCCTCGTCGAAATAGGGCTCCAGCACACAGGCCTGACGGGTGTCGCGGGCGCAGGTATAGAAGGCGTTGTACGGAGCGCCGCTCGGGCCGGGCTCGGTGTTGGCCAGCAGGCCTTCGTCGCCGATCACCGCTTGCAGTTCACCGGGTTTGCTCTGCACCCAGTACAGCGAGAAGCGACCGGTTTCGTTGCTGCCCAGATCCGCTTTGTCGGCGAAACCGGCGTCGGCGCCGTCCAGGGCGTCGGGTTCAAAAATGACGTAAAGCCCGAGCAGGTCGGGCTTGTCGATCAGGGCCTGGTGAAGCTGGGTACTCAGCTCCTGGCGCAGTTGTTGGCGGGTCAGATTGCCCTGATGTTGAAGTTGCCTGAGGTACAGCAGATACCGCGACAACCCCTGGCCGAATTCGTGGGTTTGCATGAAGGTGCGTTGCACCTGCATGGCCTGCACTTTGCCCAGCGCCTGCATGTGTTCCTTGGCTGCATCGGCGAGCATTTCACCACTGGCCTCGGCCACTTGCTGGCTGCTCTTGTGCGTCTGGAAGAGCGACAACCCCATCAGCAAACCGACCACCAACAACAGGCAGAGGCCGGCGAGCAGGGCGATCTTGCTCTGGATCGTGAGGAAACTTTTCTGCATTGGAAATACCTTTTTCCTTGGAGAACAATGGCGCTGCCGTCACGAACGTGTAGGAGCTGCCGCAGGCTGCGATCTTTTGACTTTTAAAAACAGGATCAAAAGATTGCAGCCTGCGGCAGCTCCTACAGGGCGTGTGTGGCCGCCGGCGAGTTTAGAAAGTGGTGGCGAAAATCAGCTGGCTGTAGAGGTTCTTGTCGTTGTTGCCCAGCTGCGTGGCGCCCTGATCAGCGCTCTTGTCCGGCTGGAACAGACCCACCAGCGGCATGACCGTGATGTGGTCGTTGAGGTGCCATTCGGCGTACAGGTCGATTTCGTGGCCATCGGTGTTGCCCAGGTCGCGGTCGATGGTGTCGAAGTTGAAGTACATCGCGCCGACGGTCAGGTTCTCCAGCGGCGAAACGGTGAACTTGAGTTGCTGGATGCGCGAGTTGGTGTTGAACGGGCCGGCGTAGTTGCCCGCCACTTCACCCTGGAACCAGGTGCCGAAGCCACGGCTGAAACCGTAGAACAGCGTGTCGTAGCCTTCCGAGAAACGGCTGTAGCGGTAGCCGGCATACGGCGTCCACGGTGCGTCGGAAAAGGTCCAGCCGGCTTCCAGATACCAGGCGTCTTCGGTGGCGGTGTGCGGTTTGTCCTGCTTGGCATATTCGCCGGAGAGGAACAGGTCCTTGACCCCAGCGTTGCCGGTCGCGCGCAGGCTGTAGGTTTTCATGCCGTCGCGTTCGAGTTGCGCAGGGGAGGCGTACTGTTCGTCGATGTCTTTGGTGTCGACGTAGGTCAAGCCGACGGTGCCGGCTTCGGACACGTGCTCCAGGGTGCCGACGTACATTTCGGTCATGGCCTGGGCGCGGTTGTTGGATTTGAGCCACATCAGGTCGCTGCGCCAGCCTTCCTTGCCGCCGATCCGCAGCACGGCGGTTTCGTCGAAGGCCTTGCGCGCGGCCAGCCAGTAGGCGCCACCCCGGTTGAACTCGCCGTCGGCAAGGCCTTTGCCCATGTTCAAAGCGTCGCCGTCGATCAGGAAACCGTCGCCGACCACAATGTTCTGGCGACCGAACGACAGGTCGATGCCATCGGCGCCCAGCACCGGGAACAGGTCCGCCGAGCGCCAGCCGAGGTAGGCGTCTTCGAACTTGGTGGTGCGTTCCGAACCATCGCTGAAACCTGCGGCATCGCCGTCGCCCCAGGTGCCGGAGCTGAGCAGATTCGCTGCGCCGTAAGCAGTGCCCACACCGGCCAGGCCCTGGTCGAAACTCAGGCCGTACTTGATGTAGCCCTCGCGCCACGACGACGAACCTTCGTCGAGACGACCCGACAGGGCGTAGTTTTCCTGGCTGTGGAACACGCCGAAAACCGCTTCCAGCGTGGCGTTCAGGTGACTGTCGTCATCGGCGTAGAGTTCGTAGGCTCCGGCTTGGCCAGCGCTGATCATCAGCGCGAGAGTCGAAAGGCGAAGCAAGGGGGACTTGAGCATGGTGTGGCATCCGTTCTTGTTCTTGAGCGCAGGTTTGCGGTCTGCCCGGATACTAAGTCGCGGCTTTTTTCCAGCCTTTTGCCTGTTTGCCAATTAGTTGGTCGTGCGTGCCAGATTGGTCGGTTTGGCAGAAGCGCCAACACAACTGGCACGCAGGGCAAAACCTGCAAGCCAACGACCACCGACAATCCCGCTCAACCTGCCGAAGCACCGTGGTGCCGGCATCTTCAGTGTTGGCGTTCGTCTGCTGGCGAACGCGTGGATTTTCAAGGTCGTTTCTTATGTTCACCGCCCTGCGTTTGCCCCTCATTGGTTTGCTGTCTTTCACCCTGGCCCAGGCCGCACTGGCGGCCGATTGCGCACCGGTTAAAAGCCGTGGCGCCGAAGTCTTCGCCAATGAATGCGGGGTTTGCCATGCCGTGAGCAAAGGCACGGCCGGCATGATGGGGCCGAACCTGGCGGGTGTGGTCGGGCGCAAGTCCGGCTCGCTGGAAGGCTTCAACTACTCGCAAGCCATGCGCAACAAGAACATCGACTGGCAAGCCGAGAACATCGAACAACTCATCACCCAACCCCAGGCCTATGTGCCTGGCACCTACATGCCCTACATGGGCATGGCCTCGGCAGATGATCGCCAAGCGGTCGTGTGCTTCCTCAAAGAACAAAAGTAATCAGCCGGATCACCGACTGAACAACTCATCTGCATGAAAGGTGATTTATGAGCAACGTTGAAATTCTGCCGCAGGTCGCTGCATTCCTGGATCGTCGTCACGGCTGCTTCATTGATGGGCAGTGGGTGTTTGCCGAAGGCGAGAGCATTGCCGTGGTCAACCCGGCCACCGGGCAAACCCTGTGCGAAACCCTGGACGCGCCGCTGGAAATCGTCGAGCGCGCCGTGCAGTCGTCGCACAAAGCGTTCAAGTCCGGTGTGTGGTCTGCGCTGCGCCCGGCGGATCGCGAGCGCATCCTGCTGAACTTCACCCGTCTGGTAGAAGAACACGCCGAAGAACTGGCGCAACTGGAAACCCTGAGCCAGGGCAAGTCGATCAACATGGCCCGCGCGCTGGATTTGAACGCCACCGTGGAGTTCATGCGCTACATGTCCGGTTGGGCGACCAAGATCGAAGGCCAGACCTTCGATGTGTCGATCCCGTTGCCACCGGGTGCCAAGTTCACTGCGTTCACCAAGCGTGAGCCGGTGGGTGTGGTCGTTGGCATCGTGCCGTGGAACTTCCCGCTGCTGATCGCCGCCTGGAAACTGATGCCGGCGCTGGCCACCGGTTGCACCGTCATCATCAAACCAGCCATGGAAACTCCGCTGACCGCCATGCGTTTGGCCGAACTGGCCCTCGAAGCCGGGATTCCCGCAGGCGTGTTCAACGTCGTGACCGGCGGCGGTGCTTCGGTCGGTGGGGTGCTGACTTCGCATCCGCTGGTGAGCAAAGTGTCGTTCACTGGTTCCACCGCCGTGGGCAAGAGCGTCGGTGTGGCGTGCATGGAAAACATGACGCGCTTCTCCCTGGAGCTGGGCGGCAAGAACCCGATGATCGTGCTCGCTGATGCCGACATCGAAAAAGCCGTGCAGGGCGCGATCCTTGGCGGTCTGCTGAACAACGGTCAGGTGTGTGCGGCGGCCTCGCGTTTCTACGTGCATCGCTCGATTCACGACCAGTTCGTTGAAGCTCTGGCAGCGGCAGTCTCGGCGATGCCGATTGGCGACGGCATGAACTGCGATGCAGCGATCAACCCGCTGGTGTCGCGCAAGCAACAGCAAAGCGTGCTCAAGCACATTGAACTGGCCCGTCAGGAAGGCGCTCGGGTCGTGACCGGTGGCGAGTTGCTGGAAGGCGATGGCTTCTTCGTGCAGCCGACCATCCTGGCCGATATCGACCACAGCATGGCCGTGGCCCGCGAAGAAGTGTTCGGTCCGGTATTGGGCGTGATGCCGTTCGACGATGAAGATGCCGTCATCGAACTGGCCAACGACAACCGCTACGGTCTGGCCGCCAGCCTGTGGACCAACGATCTGGGCAAAGCGATGAACCTGGTGCCACGCATCGAGGCCGGTACGGTATGGGTCAACGCCCACGTGCTGCTCGACCCGGCGATGCCGTTCGGTGGCGTCAAGCAGTCGGGCATGGGCCGCGAGTTCGGCCGCGCAGTGATCGAGGCTTACACCGAGCTCAAGTCGGTGTGCATCGCGCATTGATAATCCTGTAGGAGCTGTCGAGTGCAACGAGGCTGCGATCTTTTGATCTGGTTTCTTAAAATCAAGATCAAAAGATCGCAGCCTTCGGCAGCTCCTACAGGGGTTGGCGTCACGCCGCAGGCGGTTTCGCCAGTTCTATCCCGGCGGCGCCCAGCCGCTTGAGAATTTCGAACAGCAGCTCGCTCTTGATCGCGGTGACCATGCGCGGGCTGCTGACATAACCGGTGATGGTCAAAGTAATGCCTTCGGGCTTGAGTTGGCTGAAACGCACCACCGGCGCCGGTTTGTCCAGAATGGTTTCGTGCTCGATGTAGGTGTTGTACAGCAGGTTGCGCACTTGCTCGGGGTCGATGTCCAGCGGGAACATCAGTTCGAGTGTCGCCACCCCTTGGGCGCTGCCGCCGAGGGTGACGTTGCGCAGGTTCTGCGAGATCAACTGCGAGTTGGGCACGATCACGATCGAGCGGTCGGCCAGTTGTATTTCCGTGGCCCGCACGTTGATCCGGCGGATGTCGCCCTCGACACCGCTGATGCTGATCAGGTCGCCAACCTTCACCGGGCGTTCGGTCAACAGGATGATGCCGGAGACGAAATTCTTGACGATTTCCTGCAAACCGAAGCCGATCCCCACCGACAAGGCGCTGACGATCCAGGCCAGATTGGTCCACTTGACCCCCAGCGACGACAGCATCAGCAAAATCACCAAGGCGTAGCCGATGTTGGAGAACAAGGTGCTGAGCGAGGCACACATGCCGGGGTCCATTTCGGTTTTCGGCAGGAACTCGTTGTCCAGCCAGCGCCGCAAAGAGCGGATCAGGTAGATGCCGATAATCAGCGCGAGCAAGGCTTGCAACAGGTTGGCCGGGACGATGTTCAGTTTGCGCAGGCCGTCGCCGCCGAGGATGGCCAGAATGTTGGTAGCCAATTGGCCGAGCGTCGATCCGACCCCGCCCACCACCAGCGTGATCAGCGCCAACAGCAACAGCATGGCGCGGCCGAAACCGGACAGGAGGATCGAAATCTGCTCCAGGCGTGTGTCGCCAATGCCCAGCAATTGCTTGAGGGCCTTGCCCGTGGAATACCGGGGTGAAAACAGGAATTCACAACCGTCCTTCACGATCTGGATCAACAAATAGAAGCCGGCAAAAATGATGAAGAACCACACCAGCTCGTAAGTGATGAAGCGCGACAGCGACACATAGCCGACAAGCAAGGCAACGAGCGAAACCACAATCGCAATGCTGGCGAACGAATAAATCACCCCGGCCAGCGTCCGACCCGCTTCTGGGGCGACGCCGGCAATGACCATGGCCCGACGGGTTTTGCTGACGCGCAACAGCAGCAACGCGATCAACGACGAGATAATCAGTGCAACCAGGCCCCGGACAGAGATCACCATCTGCGAGCTCATGCCGGTGGCATTGGTCATTTGTGCCAGCGATACCAGTACCAGCAGCGCAAAGGACAACCGTACCGGGTAGGGTTTGATGGCGAGGGCGAGAGGGTCGGCAAAGGCCGGCAGTCGCCACGAAGGGTGTTGCGTGGACAGCAGCGCGCGGCTCAGACCGGTAATCAGCACACAGGTATAAACGATCTTTTCGAAGTCCTGGGAAAACCCCAGCAGTTGCGGCGTCAGGGGCAGTTCTCGGGTAACGGTGAAGAACAGCAACTGCAGGGCAATCCAGGCAGACAGGATCGTCGCCACGACCGAGGCCAGCGCCAGGGCACTGCGCCGCAGGCGACCTTCAGGCATGCGATGAATGCACAACCAGGTCAGTCCGCGTTCGGCCACCCTGCGACCGAAGATCCAGAAAACCAGGGCCACGGCGAGCAACAGGCTGGTCAGCAGCCGTTCGCCGGGTCGCCAGGTGGCGGCAAGCGTGGCGCCGATCTGCTGGATGAATGCGCTGAATTTTTGCCGGTCTTCCTCGGGCGGATTGAGCAGAGGGGCCCAGAACCAGGGATTGAGCACGCTCCGGGTCTGTTGGGTCACTTCGGTTTCCAGCAGGCTGCGGCGGATGGCGGCTATCTGCAGCAGCAGTTCGGCGGCGCTGGTTTTGAGGGTTGCCAGGGTTTTGAGTCGGGAGTCGATGCGGTTTTTCTGCTCGGTCAGGGCCGTTCTCTGATTGGCGATTTCGGATTTTTCCGACGCGGCCTCTGCCAGCGGCGTGGGCCCCAGCACACCCAATTGCGCCTGCAATTGAGCCTGTTCGGGCAACAGCAGTGCCGTCAGCCGATCGACTTCCCGAATCAGTGCCTGGACCAGATCCTGCGGGCCTTCGAGCTGGCTGTAGTTGCTGACCAGGGACACCTGCTGTTTAAGGCTGCCGAGCTGGTTGAGCAGCGCATCCAGATCGCCTTCGGAAACGCTGGCGGGGGCTCTCGTGAGGCTGTCGGCCGGAGCGTCTGGCACGGGCGCCGCCGAGAGCATCGAGCCGCTCGACGCGAACAGCAGCAACGCCATGACCATCATTAACTTCAATGCATTACGCATGGGAGCGCTCGACTGGTTGTTTGTCACTCAGCCTATGAGGTTAGGTCATGACTCACGTTATCGAGGCTTTTTTGATCGGATGCGCCACAGCAAGAGCAAAAGATCGCAGCCTGCGGCAGCTCCTACAGGAGATCACATTCCA